>JANXSI010000410.1 GCA_025352765.1 Devosia sp.
GATCACCGCGGCCAACCAGATCGGCGACGATACATTGACGCGGGGTTCGGTCTCGCCGCGCCAGTATACGCACGGCACTTCGGCGCAGCGCATGAAGTGGTTCAAGCAGGGCTACACCACCGGCGATCCGGCGCAGTGCGACACGTTCACGGGAACGCCGTGACCGATCACGCCTCGGTGAGGCGTCCGGCAGCAACTAGAGGATAATTTTAGAAAGACGCCCCGGAATCCCGCGCATTCGAGCCCTTCACGGGTGCGCGGAGGGGACCATTCGTGATCTTCCGGGCCCGATCACGCGGCAACCATTCTCGTCCCGACGGGTTGTTCGACCGACGCAAATACCCAACCCCAAGCGTCCTGATGCGCTGCGGCGCGTCGACACCAAACCATTGAAGGGACTAAACAAATGAACAAGTTCTCACTCGTTGCTGCTGCCGCCCTGACCGTCGCCACCTTTGGCGTCACGGCTGCTATGGCTGCCGACCCGGACTTCATCAAGGTAGATGCGAACAACGACCATGTCGTCTCTTATGACGAAGCCCGTGGCTCTTTCCCGACGCTTGCCCAGGGGCTTTACGATCAGGCCGACGCGAACAAGGACGGGTCGCTCGACGAATCCGAATTCGGTTCGCTTCTCGGCCTTACCGCAGGCCTCGGTGACGGCAATTCGTCCAGCCAGGACTCGTCCAGCTCGACCTCGACGCCGAGCGCTTCCGCGCCGTGATGCGGCTGTTTCCTTTGTGATGAGGGCCTCCCGGTGGGAGGCCCTTTCTATATTCTGACAACAGGCACGCCCACGCACTAGAGTGCCGATCTAGGGGTTGGTGCAGGGTGCAGCGCGGATCAGGCTTCGGATTTTACCGGCAGACCCTTCTGGACCCGCACCTGATTGAGGAAGCGGGTGAAGAGGTAGTGGCTGTCGTGCGGGCCAGGTGACGCCTCGGGATGGTACTGGACCGAGAAGATCGGCTTGCCGTCGACGCTAAGGCCGGCGTTGGAGCCGTCGAACAACGAGATGTGGGTCTGCGTGACGCCGGCGGGCAGGCTGGCGGTATCGACCGCGAAGCCGTGGTTCATCGAGGTGATCTCGACCTTGCCGGTGGTCAGATCCTTGACCGGATGATTGGCGCCATGGTGGCCCTGGTGCATCTTGCTGGTGGTGCCGCCGAGCGCCAGGCCCAGCAATTGATGGCCGAGGCAGATGCCGAACATCGGCTTGCCGGTGTCCATCAGCAATTTGATGGTCGGGACCGCATATTTTCCGGTCGCGGCCGGATCGCCTGGGCCGTTGCTGAGGAAGATGCCATCGGGATTGTGGGCGAGAATATCCCGTGCCGTGGCGGTCGCCGGGACGACCGTGACCCGCGCGCCCTGCTCGGCGAGCTGGCGCAGGATGTTGCGCTTGGCACCGTAGTCGACCGCGACGATGTGGAAGTCGGGCTTTTCGAGCGTGCCGTAGCCTTCGTTCCAGGCCCAAGGGGTCTGGTCCCATTTGTAGGTCTGGGCGGTGGTGACTTCCTTGGCGAGGTCGAGCCCCTCGAGGCCGGGGAAGTTCTTGAGCTCGGAGACGATCGATGGCTCGTGGAAATAGCCGTCGGGGGAGTGGGCGACGACGCCGTTGGGCATGCCGCCTTCCCGGATCTTGGCGGTCAGGGCCCGCGTGTCGATGCCGGTGATGCCGACGATGTTGCGCTTCTTGAGCCAGGCATCGAGCCGCTCGGCGGCCCGGTAGTTCGACGGATTGGTGATGTCGGCCTTGAGCACGACGCCCCTGACGCCCGAGAGCGCGGCCATGTTGACCGTCTCGATGTCCTCGTCGTTGGTGCCGACATTGCCGATGTGGGGGAAGGTGAAGGTCACGATCTGCCCGGCATAGGAAGGGTCCGTCAGGATTTCCTGGTACCCGGTCATGGCGGTGTTGAAGCACACTTCGCCGGCCGCATGGCCCACGGCGCCGATGCCGCGCCCCTCGAGACGGGTGCCGTCAGCGAGGATCAGGAGGGCGGTCGCAGGCGTTTCTTGCCAGCCGGACATGGCGGGACTCCAAGGGTTTGCGTTCTGTTTGCGCGCTCTGCCGGAAAACCGGAAGACCACTTTTCCTGAGCGCGCTGATGTGGGTTAAGGGCTTCCCATAGAAGCCCGGCCGCCCGGACGCAAGTGGCGGCGCCGCCGGTTAGCGTCTATATGGGGGCAAAGCACTTGTTTTGAAGAGGATACCGGCCATGCGCGAGGCGATCAGCGAAGGCTACAAGACGGCGATGAAGGCCCGTGACGCACGTCGCACGGCAACGCTACGTTCGGTCAATGCGGCGATCAAGGACAAGGACATCGCCAATCGCGGCGACGGCAAGGGCCCGCTCAGCAACGAGGACATCCTCGTGCTGCTGCAGAAGATGGTCAAGCAGCGCGAGGAAAGCCTTGGGATCTATGTCGAAGCGGGCCGCAACGACCTCGCGACGGTCGAAAAGGAAGAAATCAACATCCTCAACGAGTTCCTACCGAAGGGGCTGAGCGAGGCTGAGATCGAGGACGCGATCAAGGCGGCGATCGCCAAGACCGGCGCGGCGGGCGGCAAGGACATGGGCAAGGTGATCGCCTCGCTCAAGGCCGACTATCCCGGCCGCATCGACTTCGGCAAGGCCAGCGGCAAGGTGAAGGCGGCGCTGGGCTAAACCCCTGCTCCCAGCAGAGGCGAGGCGCCCAGCCTGACTGATAGGGCCCCGGGGCGGCATTCGACCCGGAATTTCCGGCTGCGCATCGGCTCGCCATCGAGATTGATGTGGAGCTCCTCATCGGACTCGTACTCGATCCAGGCGCCGCGTGCAGTGCGTTGCAGGGCGCCGATGCCAGTCGCGCCATCGCGCAGCAATTGCCCCAGGACGTCGCCGCGCTGCGTCGCGGCGAGGTCGGGCAGTATCATCAAATCGAGCTTGCCGTCGTCGACCAAGGCGTCGGGGCAAAGCGCGATGCCGCCGCCGGCCTGGCGACCGTTGCCGATGGCGATGGCAAGGAACGGGCCCTCCCACTCGAAGTGTTCGGCGCGGAAACGGCCGCGGCTAGCGGTCAGGTCCTTGAGCCGGGCGAGGCCCGTGAGGACGTAGGCCAAACCGCCGAGCCGGCGCTTCAGTTCGGGATCGGTTTCGACCGTGACGCGTGAGCCGAAGCCGCCGGTCAGCAGATTGATGAAGGGCCGGCCATCGAGGACGCCGATATCCATGTCGTGCGCCGGTCCGTCCGCGGCAATGCGGAGGCAGGCAGTGAGGTCGGCGACCGGCAAGCCTGCAGCATGGGCGAAGTCGTTGGCGGTGCCGAGCGGCAGGATGCCCAGCGTGCAGAGCTTCGGTGACGGGCTCGAGGCGACGGCGCCGAAGACGCCGTTGATCGTGCCGTCGCCGCCACCGGCGACGATGGTGTCGAGATGGCCGGTCGCGGCGTCGGCAAGTGCTTCGGCGGTCAGGCGCTCGACATCGCCGGCTTCCCAGGTGACGCGAACCTCGACGCGGTGCCCATCGGCGCGAACGGCTTTGACGGCGTCGCGGACGCGCGGCTGACCCGCCGACTTGCCGTTGAGGATCAGCCGCAGGCTAGACATGGCGCCGCCGTTCGGCCGCCCACGACGCGAGCGACACCGCGACCGCTGCGGCGCCGCCGGCAACGCCAACCCAGGGGAGCACACCATAGGAGAAGCCGCGGTCGATGAGGCTGCCGCCGAACCATGCGCCGAAGGCGATGGCGATGTTGAAGGCGGACGGGATCAGGTTGGCGGCAAGCGTTGGCGCATCGCGGGTGTTGTTGAGGATGCGCGTCTGGGCCGGGGCACCAAAGGCGAAGGCGAGGGCGCCCCAGATCAGCACCAGCGCGCCCATGATGTAGGGCGAGGTGGCGAACGGCACCATGAGGAAATAGATCAGCACCTGAAGGACCAGAATGCCGGTGAGCGATGCCATCAGCTTCCAGTCGGCGAGGCGGCCGCCGAGCAGCACCCCGATGGTCGAGCCGACGCCGAACAACAGCAGCAACCACGGCACGACATCGAGCGGGATCTTCGAGACGTCGGTCAGCAGCGGCGAGATATAGGTGAAGAGCGCGAACTGGCCGATGGTCTGGAGCACGATGACGGCGAGCGAGGAATAGACCGGCTCGCGCCCCAGCGCCTTCAC
>JANXSI010000419.1 GCA_025352765.1 Devosia sp.
CCGCCGGCGACGATGAAGCGGGCATAGCCGGCGTCGCGCAGCAGCACGCTGACCTCGGCGAGGAGGCGTTCGACCAGCGTGCCGGCCTGCTCGCGCCCGAGCTTGTCCTGCACCAGCCGGACCGCCTCGGGGTCGTCGCTCGAATAGACCAGCGGCGGCTTGTCGCCGGTCGCCGCCATCACCCAGTCGGCAATCCGCTGTGCCGTCTGCGTGCCCGATGCCACCTGCAGCGGAATGATCTTGAGGGTCGGCACGCCGCTCTCGATGGCGGTGCGTACCTGCTCGCGCGTTGCCGCCGAGCAGGAGCCGGCGAGGATCACTGCCTTGCCCGCCGGCGCCTGCATGCGGGTCGGCAGCGTCCGGGTGCCGATGCGGCCGGCGCGGCGGAAATTGTCGGGCAACCCCATGCCGATGCCGGAGCCGCCGGTGATGAGGCGCGCCTCCGCCAAGGCCTCGCCGAGCGTCCGCAGGTCCTCGTCGCGGATCGCGTCGGCGATCATCAGCCGGTAGCCCGAAGCCGTGGCCGCCGCGAGCGCCTCGCGCACTGCCGCCGCACCCTGCGTCACCACCCGCCACGGTACCAGTCCGACAGTGCCCTTGCTCTGTCGCTGCAGCACCCGCACCAGATTGGCATCGCGCATCGGGGTCAGCGGGTGGTCCTTCATCGAGGAATCGGACAGCAGCATTTCGCCGACGAACAGATGTCCCTGGTAGAGCGAGCGTCCGGCCGCCGGGAAGGCCGGGCAGGCAATGGCGATCGGCGCGCCGGTGAGCTCGAGCAGCGCCTCGGCGACCGGGCCGATATTGCCGGCATCGGTCGAATCGAAGGTCGAGCAATATTTGAACAGCAGCTGTTCGGCGCCGCTGGCGAGCAGCGCCCTCCCGGCCGCCACCGAACTCGCCACGGCCTCGGCGGCGGGCACGGTGCGGGTCTTCAGCGCCACCACCACCGCCTCGGCATCGCCGAAGTCGGCGTCCGGCGCCGGCACGCCGACATATTGCAGCGTCTTCATGCCGTTGCGGGACAGCATCAACGCCAAGTCCGTGGCCCCGGTCAGATCGTCGGCGATGGCTCCGAGCAGCATGGGAAAGTCCTTGGGTTGGTCAGGCGGTCGCGCCGGCGATGATCTCAAAGCCGGTGTCGATGGTTTGTGTGGTCCTCGGCCGCTCGCGCTGGGCCAACAGCGTGTCGATGGCGGTGCGGCCGATCTCGAAGCGGTTCGAGCGGATGGTCGACAGCGGGGTGGGCAGCGCCTGGCCGATGTCGAGGCCATTGAAGCCGAACAGCGCCAGATCCTGCTTGGGCATGATGCCGGCGCCGAGACAGTGGAACACCCCTCCAGTCGCCATGTCGTCGTTGGAAAACACCACCACGTCGAGGTCACGGCGCCGCGCCAGGAGCTTCGCCAGCATGTCGCGGCCGGCGCCGGTCGAACTCGGTCCGTCGACGCGGCAGCTGTCGATCAACTCGACGCCCGCGTTCGCCAGAGCGGCAACGAGGCCGTCATGGCGCAGCTTGGCGCGGCGGTCCGGGGTCCAGTCGTGGCCGACATAGCCGAAGCGGCGATAGCCGCGGCCGAGGAGATATTGCCCGGTATCGAAGCCGGCCTGATGATGCGACAGGCCGACCGCGAGGTCGATCGGCTGGGTGTCGATCTCCATCACCTCGGCGATGCGGACGCCCGAACTCTCGAGCATGGCGCGCGCCGCGTCGGTGTGCTCGACGCCGGCGATCACCAGCGCCTCGGGCTTCCAGCCGAGGAGCGAAGCGACCAGCGCCTCCTCGGTTGCGAGGTCATAGTCGGTGACGCCGATCACCGCTTCGAAGCCGGTCCCGGCAAGGCCGGCGCGGATGCCCTCGAGCACTTCGGGGAACACCACATTGGTCAGCGACGGGACGATTACCGCCACCAGTCGCGAGCCCGACGATGCGAGGCCGCCAGCGAGCCGGTTGGGCACGTAGCCGACCTCGCGCACCGCCGCCATCACCCGCTCACGCGTCGTGTCGGCCACCGACGCGTGGTTGCGAAGGATGCGCGAGACGGTGATTTCGCTGACCTGGGCGACCGCCGCCACTTCGCGCAGCGTCACCGCGCGGCTCCGTCCGGCGAGCCGCTGGCGGGCCGCTGGCACGCGCTTGTCGTCGGCGATGGGCATTGACGGGAGGGTCCGTGATGTGGATGATGGGGGTAATGACAGCGCTAACATAGCGGCTGCCGACGCCCGCCGCAACCTCAATTTCGCGCCCACGCCACCCGAGGACCGCCCCATGCCCGACACCACAACGCACCGCGTCGCCGTCATCGGCCTTGGCTCGATGGGCCTGGGGATGGCGAAATCCCTGCTGCGCGCCGGCCACAGCGTCAGCGGCTACGATCTCGCCGAAAAGGCGACTGCGGCGCTCGCCGCCGCCGGCGGACGGGCGGCCACCAGCCCGGCCGACGCCGCTGCCGGCGCCGATATCGCGGTGGTCGTCGTGGTCAATGCCGCCCAGACCGAGGGCGCGCTGTTCGGCGCCGCGGGGATCGTTCCGGCCATGACGGCGGGCAGCGTCGTCATTTCCTGCGCCACCATGGCGCCGGCGGCCGCGCGGGCGCTCGCCGCGCGCTGCGCCGAGCAGGGTGTCCTCTATCTCGACGCGCCGATGAGCGGCGGCGCCGCCCGCGCCGACACCGGCGAGCTCACCTTCATGGCGTCGGGCACGCCTGAGACCTTCGCCCGGGCCCGCCCGGCGCTCGAGGCGATGGCCGGCAAGGTTTATGAGCTTGGCGACGAGGCCGGGATCGGCGCCTCGTTCAAGATCGTCAACCAGCTGCTCGCGGGCGTCCACATCGCGGCGGCCTGCGAGGCTATTACCTTTGCCAGCAAGCTCGGGCTCGACATCGCCAAGGTCTATGAGGTGATCACCGCCTCGGCCGGCAATTCGTGGATGTTCGAAAATCGCGTGCCGCACATCCTCGAGGGCGATTACGCGCCGCGCAGCGCCGTCAACATCTTCACCAAGGATCTCGGCATCGTCAGCGACATCGGCCGGGCCGAAACCTTCCCGCTGCCGATCGCGGCGTCGGCGCTGCAGATGTTCCTGATGACCGCCGCCGCCGGCATGGGCCGCGACGACGATGCCTCGCCCGCCCGCCTCATCGCCCAGATCACCGGCATCGAGCTGCCGGCCGCAAAGGAGCACTGAGCATGGTCAAGCTCGCCGCCAACCTCACCATGATGTTCAACGAGCACGACTTCCTCGACCGCTTTGGCGCGGCGGCGAAGGCGGGCTTCACCGCCGTCGAGTTCCTGTTCCCCTATGCGTACCCGGCCGAGCGGGTGGCCGAGGAACTGGAGCGGCATGGGCTGGACCTGGCGCTGTTCAACCTGCCGCCCGGCAATTGGGAGGCCGGCGAGCGCGGCCTTGCGTGCCTCCCCGAACGGGCGGCGGAGTTCGAGGCGGGGGTTGCGACGGCGATGGCTTATGCGGCGCGGCTCAAGCCGAAACGCCTGCATCTGATGAGCGGCAACGGCAAGCGCGCCGAGGCGGCGGCGGCCGACTCCTACCGGCGCAGCATCTCCATGGCCTGCGCGGCAGCGGCGCCGCTCGGCATCGACATCGTCATCGAGCCAATCAACAGCCGCGATATGCCGGCCTATTTCCTCAACGATTTCAATTTCGCCGCGCAGCTGATCGGCGAGCTCGGTCACCCGAACCTGAAGCTGCAATACGACACCTACCACCGCCAGATCCTGCATGGCGACGTGCTGAAGAGCCTCGCAGCCCTGATGCCGATCATCGGCCATGTGCAGATTGCCGCGGTTCCCGACCGCCACGAACCGGGCAGCGGCGAACTCGATGATGGCCGGATTCTCCGTGCCCTCGATACGCTGGCATATGCGGGATATGTCGGCCTCGAATACCGGCCGGCGGGTGACACGGTCGAGGGTTTGGCCTGGCGGCAGCGGCTGGGGGTTTAGGCGGCGCGTCGGCCTCCCTGCCCAACGGGTGATTCCCGCGAAAGCGGGAACCCCTGTTCGCTGAGTCCGGTGATGGACCCAAACCGAGGTCCCCGCTTTCGCGGGGATGACTTCGTGGTTGCGGCGGCACCTTGCCCCGCCGTGATGCCCCTCGTCGCGCGACCAATTTTCCTCATCCCTACCCCTCTTGCATTGTGCCGGATTTGGATTAGGGTCTGGACACTAGACCTTTAAGGCTCCCGATGCAGACCGATCTCGACCGCGCCATCGACGCCCATGCCGAAAGCGCCTTCGCGTTTCTCGAAGCGCTGGTCGCCCAGCCCAGCACCGTCGGCCACGAGCAGCCGGCGCTCGAGATCTTCGCCGGCGAAGCGGCGTCGCTCGGTCTCGAAATCGAGCGGCTGCCGTTCGCCAACGCCCAACCGGCCGACCCGCGGGCCGGCATCGCGCCCGCGCCGCATCTACTGAGCGCCGATCGCTACCAGGTGGTGGCGAGGACGCCTGGCAGCGGCAACCTGACCCTCCTGCTCAACGGCCATATGGACGTCGTGCCTGCCAATTCGCCCGACCTCTGGACCAACCCGCCGTTCGAGCCGCAGCGGCGCGACGGCAAGCTGTTCGGGCGGGGCGCCGGCGACATGAAGTCCGGTTTTGCCGTCGGCATCCTCGCCCTGCGGGCGCTGCGCGACGTGGCGCCGGACCTGTTCGCGACCCGGCGGCTCGGCTTCATCGCCGTCGTCGAGGAAGAGAACACCGGCAATGGCGCCCTGACCTCGATCACCGAGCATGGCGTCACCGCCCGCGAAGTGGTGGTGCTCGAGCCGACCGATCTCGGCCTGCTGCTGGGCGGCGTTGGCGTCCTCTGGGTCGACATCCACGTGATCGCGGCCTCGGGCCACGCCTTTGCGGCAGAACTCCACGCCAACGCGGTCGATCTCGGGATGGAGCTGGTCGAGGGGCTCCGCCGCTGGGCCGGCAGCCTGCGCCAGTCCGATCCCGAGCCGAGCATGAGCGCCAACGAAAACCCCTACAACGTCAATCTGGGGCAGGTGCATTCAGGCGACTGGACCTCGACCGCGCCGGCGAGCGCCGTGTTCAGCGTCCGCGTCGGCTTCCCGCGCGCCTGGACGCCCGAGCGGGCCGAGGCTGCAGTGCGCGAGGCTATCGCCAATACCGCCAAGGCCGATCCCCGCTTTCCAACACAGCCGCGGGTCCGGCTCACCGGCTTCCGCGCCAAGGGGCATTTGCTCGCCGCCGACGCGCCGCTGGGTCGCGACATGAGCGCGGCGCATGAGGCGGCCCACGGCGTGCCACCCGCGGCCTTCACTCTCGGCAGCACCACGGATGCGCGGGCCTATCTCAACGACTACGATATTCCGGCGCTCTGCTACGGCCCTATCGCCCACAACATGCACGGCATCGACGAATCCGTTGAGCTCCAGAGCATCGTCGATGCGGCGCGCACGCTCGCCCGCTTCATCCTGATGCGCTTCGGCCAAGGGGAGGGCGCATGACCGCCTTCGACGAGATGCCACCATCCGCCAAGCCGGCCGAGCCCGATGCGCCGCAATCGGCTACTGCCCACCATTGGGGCGCGCCGATCGTTGCGCGTCACGTCGCCGACGACGTCGTCGACCGGCTGGTCACTGCGGTGGCGCTCGGCCTCTATGTCACCGGCCAGCAATTGCCGACCGAGCGCGAACTGGCCGCAATGCTCGGCGTCTCGCGCACCTCGATCCGCGAGGCGCTGAAGCAGCTCACCGACACTGGCTATCTCGAGGTGCGGCGCGGCCGCAAGGGCGGCTATTTCGTGCGCGCCGACTGGGGCCCGTCGTCGGCCGAGCATGTGCGCCGCCAGATCATCGCCCACTGGTCCGAGTTCGAGCACATCTTCGACGCGCGTACGCTGGTCGAGCCGATGATCGCCCGCACCGCGGCGGCGCGGCGCAACGACGCCGACATCGCCGCCATGGCCAAGGCGCTCGAGGCCTATCTCGACGCCCCCGACCACGACGCGTCGCGGCGCGCCGACTCGGCGCTGCATCTCGCGATTGCCGAAGCGACGCACAATCCGATCCTCGTCGCCCTGTCGGTCGATCTCCGCGCCAAGATCACCCTCAACCTCGGCGCCGAGCCTTATACCGATGCGGTGCGCCGCACCGCCATCGGCCAGCACACTGAGTTGGTCGCCGCCGTGACCGACGGCCGGGCGGACGACGCAGCGGCGATCGCCCGCAACCACTTCACCCTCTCCGAAACGCTGCTCCGCCAACTGGTCGAACGCGCCGGGTCCGCAGAACACAGCGAGCGGGTGCAGCGATGAGCCGGCAGCTCATGTTCGCATTCCGGCGGCTGCTTCTCACCGTCCCGATGCTGCTGATCATGAGCGTCGTCGTCTTCCTCATCATTCGGCTCGTGCCGGGCGATCCCGTGCGCACCATGCTGGGCTTTCGCGCCACCGACGAGAATGTCGCCGAAATCCGCCATCAGCTCGGCCTCGACCAGTCGCTGCTCGATCAGTACATCAACTGGATCGGCGCTCTGTTGCGCGGTGATCTGGGCAAGGACATCGTCAGTCACGCGCCGTTGTCGCAATTGCTGGCGCAGCGCCTGCCGGTCACCTTCGAGCTCACGGCGCTGTCGATGCTGCTCGCGGTCGTGGTCGGCGTGCCGCTCGGCATCCAGGCGGCGACCGGCGGACGTTGGGTCAAGCGCCTGACTGAAGGCTTCGTGGTCTTCGGCATCAGCGTCCCCGATTTCTGGCTCGGCATCATGCTGGTGCTGGTGTTCGCCGGCCTCCTCGTGGTGCTGCCGCCCTCGGGCTATGTGCCGTTCGCGTCCGATCCGCTGGGCAATCTGCGCTACATGATCCTGCCGGTGCTGACGCTCGCGACCGGCGAGGCTGCGTACATTCTCCGCACCACGCGGGCCGCGGTGACCGCCGTGATGGACCGGCCGTTCGTCACCTTCCTCCGGGCAAAGGGCATCAGCCGCAACCGCATCGTCTTCGGCCATGCGCTGCGCAATGCCGGGCCCTCGATCGTTACCGTGGTCGGCATCCAGGTCGGGGTGCTCCTGGGTGGCGCCATCATCGTCGAGACGATGTTCGCGCTCCCCGGCGTCGGCCGGCTGGTCGTCACCGGCATCAACCAGCGCAACTACCCCACGGTGCAGGTCGGCATCCTCGCCATCGCGACCATCTTCATCGTCGTTTCGCTCATCACCGATCTCATTGTCGCCTGGCTCGATCCGCGCGTTGCCGACGGAGCCGCCACATGAGCGCGGCGGTCGGGGCAGTATTGCCGGTGGTGCGTGCCAAGGCGTCAGGGCACGGCTCGACCCGTTTCCTGCTGGCGGGAGCGATCCTGCTCGGACTGTTGGTGCTCGTCGCGCTCGCGGCGCCCCTCATGGCCCCGCACGATCCCGAGACGGTCGAGGTCCACCGCGTCCTTGGACCGCCCGACCTCCAGCATCCGTTCGGCTCGGACGTGCTCGGCCGCGACGTGCTGAGCCGCGTCGTTTATGGGCTGCGCGCCAGCTTGCTTGTGTCGATCTCGGCGGTCGCCGCTTCGCTCATCCTCGCCGTGCCTCTGGGGCTGCTGGCGGGCTATTTCGGGCGCTGGGTCGACACCACCATCTCGCGCTCGCTCGACATGATCCTGGTGTTTCCGGCGATGCTGCTCGCGGTCACCTTCATCGCCATCCTCGGGCCCGGTAGCATCATCGCAGCGATCGCCATCGCGGTCATTTACTTGCCGATCCTCGCGCGGGTGATGCGGACCTCGACGCTGATCGTCAGCCGCAACGACTATGTGTCGGGCGCCCGCGCCCGTGGCGCCAGCCACCTCCAGGTGCTGGTCAACCACGTCGCCCCCAACGCGCTCGGGCCGGTGATCGTCCAGGCCTCGGTGCTCAGCGCCTTCGCGCTGCAGCTCGAGGCCGGCCTCAGCTTCCTCGGGCTCGGCACGCAGCCGCCGACACCGTCGCTCGGCGGCATGCTGGCGGATGGCCGCGAGGTGCTGGTCCAGGCGCCCTGGGTCGAAATCTTCCCCGGCCTCACCATAGTGGTCGCGGTGCTGGCCTTCACCTTCCTCGGCGAGGGCTTGCGCCGGGCGTTCGATCCGCGCGGGGTGGCCGAATGAGCGCGCCGCTTTCACTCGGCAATCTCGGTGTCCGCTTCGGTGCTGCCGCAGCCGTCGACGGCGTGTCGCTGGACCTCGTGCGCGGCGAAATCTTCGGCATCGTCGGCGAAAGCGGCAGCGGCAAGAGTACGCTCGCCAACGCCGCGATGGGCCTGTTGCCGGCCGCGGCGACGGTCAGTGGCAGCATCTCCATCAACGGCCGCGAGGTCGTGGGGCTCGGCGACGATGCGCTGCGCCAGATGCGCGGCAATGAAGCGGCGATGATCTTCCAGGACCCTTCGGCCAGCCTCGATCCCACCTGGCCGGTCGGCGACCAGATCGCTGAAACCATCCGGGCGCATCGCCCGGTCGGGGCGCGCGAAGCAAAGGCCCGCGCCATCGCGCTGATGGCCGAGGTCGGCATCCCGGAACCTGCCGCCCGCTACAACGATGTTCCACACCACTTCTCCGGCGGGCAGCGGCAGCGCATCGTCATTGCTGCGGCGCTTGCCAACAACCCGCAATTGCTGATCGCGGACGAGCCCACCACAGCGCTCGACGTGACCATCCAGGCGCAGGTGCTGCAGCTCATCGACAGACTGCGGCGCGACCACGGCACGACCGTTCTGCTCATCACCCACGACCTCGGGGTCGTGTCGATGGTCTGCGATCGCGTCGGCGTGATGTATGGCGGCAAGCTGCTCGAGATCGGCGAAACGCAGGACCTCATCGCCCGGCCGACCCATGCCTATACGCGCGCCTTGCTCGCCGCCAACCCGGCCAGCTCCCCGCGCGGCACGCGGCTGCCGGTCATCCCGGCCGAGTGGAGCGTCGAGAGCCTCGAAGCGGCCGAGCTGAGCGCACGCACGGAGGCCGCCCATGGCTGAGCTGCTGCGCGTCGAGGGCCTGAGCAAAACCTATGGCGGCGGTGGCCTGCCGTGGAGCCGTCCTCGCGCCCCGGCGGTCGACAATGTCTCGCTCGGCGTCGACCGCGGCCAGACCCTCGGCCTCGTCGGGGAATCGGGCAGCGGCAAGAGCACGCTCGGGCGCTGCATCCTGGGCCTCGAGACGCCCGAGAGCGGCTCGATCCGCTTCGACGGCACCGAAGTCCAGGGGCTCACCGGCCGC
>JANXSI010000444.1 GCA_025352765.1 Devosia sp.
GTGGCGGACGAACTCGTCCTCGTAGCGCAGCCCACCCGGGTTGAGGATCCGGTCCTCGTGCACGGTGATCGAATTGTCGAGCGACGAGCCGAGCGCGTAGCCGGCCTGGCGCAGGATCTTGGCGTCGCGGACGAACCCGAAGGTGCGGGCGCGCGACACGTCCTGCATGTACTTGCGCGGGGTCCAGTCGAAGATCATCCGCTGGCGGCCGATCACCTTGCTGTCGAAGTCGATTTCTAGGTCGAGGAGGCGGCCATTGTAGGGCTCAAGCGCCGCCGACGCCTCATTGTTGCGCACAAGAACCTGGCGCATCACCTTGAGATACCGGCGGGATTTGCTCTGGATTTCGAGGCCCGCGGCGAGAATCGCCTCGGCGAACGGGGCCGCGCTGCCGTCGAGAATCGGGCACTCAGGACCGGTGACGGTCAGCAGCGCATTGTCGACGCCCATGCCCGAAAGCGCCGAAATCACGTGCTCGACGGTCGCGACCGACACGCTGTCGCCAAGGTCGATGGTCGTGCACAGCGTCGTGCGGGTCACCCGGGCAAAATGCACCGAAACCGGCCCGACGATCGAGCCGTCTTCGAACTTGCGCTGAATCTTGTATCCGGTATCGGCCGGGGCCGGTTCGATCCTGAGCGTGACGGGCAGCGCGGAGTGCACGCCGAAGCCGCTGAATTCGAGCACATCGCCAACGGTGCGCTGGCGTGCCGACAGGTTCTGCATAAACGACAACTCCGACCCTTAGACCCGCCCGAGTCTTAACCAAAAAGAAACCGGCGCGGAAGCGCGCCGGTGTTTCGAAATGTGGCGGCCCGCAGGCCGATCAGCCGTGCTTACGCAGGAAGGACGGGATCTCGATATGCTCTTTCTGGGGGATCGCCCGGCCATGCGCATCAAGCCGGCCGGCCGCACCCTCCGGTGCCGCGGAAACGCCCGAATTCCGGGCCGCTCCGGCCTCAATTGCGGCACGGGCGGCAGCGTCATCGGTGGTCGAATACGGCGTTTCGTCGAGGCCCGGGTGCTGCTGCGGACGCAGGCCAAGGCCGACGTTCGAGGCCAAACGCTTGAACAAAGCACGCGCATTTCGCGGCTCTGGTTCATGCCGTTCTTCGGCCGCAAGTGTCTTCCGGGCAACAGCGGGGAGTTCCTCGGTGCGCGGCATGCGGCGCTCGCCCTGCGGACGCTCTGCGTGCGACGGCACATAGACGCTGGGAATCGGCTGCTCGATGGCCCGCGCGGGCTCTTCGAGATGATCGACAGCCCCGCCAGGGATGTAGGGCTCGACGGTCACGCCGTCGTCCTGCTCGTAATGGGCATAGGCCGGCTCGTGCTGGGTGATGGCTTCGGCCACCGCCTGCCGCACGTCCTGCTCGAACTGCTGGACCGGCGCCGGCTGCGGCTGATGCTGAACCTGCAGCGTCGGTTCGGCGGCGAAGGGCTGGCGCGGCTTGACGGCAAGCGGCGCCCGCGACGTGTTGGCCTTCATCGGCTCAAGTGCCTGGACCATCGTGGCATCGGTACCGGTCGCAACGACCGAGACGCGGATGGTGCCGGTCATGTTGGGGTCGTAGGTGGCGCCCAGGATGATGTTGGCGTCGGCGTCGACTTCCTCGCGGATGCGGCTCGCCGCTTCGTCGACTTCATAGAGAGTGAGGTCCGGTCCGCCGGTGATCGAGATCAGCAGGCCGCGGGCGCCCTGCATCGACACATCGTCGAGCAGCGGATTGGCGATTGCAGCTTCCGCCGCGTGGCGGGCACGGTCGTCGCCGGACGCCTCGCCGGTCCCCATCATCGCCTTGCCCATGCCGCGCATCACGGCGCGCACGTCGGCGAAGTCGAGGTTGATGAGGCCTTCCTTGACCATCAGGTCGGTGATGCACGAGACGCCCGAATAGAGCACCTGGTCGGCCATCTTGAAGGCGTCGGCGAAGGTGGTCTTTTCGTTGGCGACCCGGAACAGATTCTGGTTCGGGATTACGATGAGGGTATCAACGTGGCGATGCAGCTCGTCGATGCCGTCCTCGGCGAGGCGGGCGCGGCGGTTGCCTTCGAAGGTGAACGGCTTGGTGACGACGCCGACGGTCAGGATCCCCTGCTCGCGGGCCGCGCGGGCGATCACCGGCGCTGCGCCGGTGCCGGTGCCGCCGCCCATGCCCGCGGTAATGAACACCATATGCGAGCCCGAGAGGTGATCGTTGATCTCGTCGTAGCTTTCCTCGGCGGCCGCACGACCGACTTCGGGGTGCGATCCGGCGCCGAGCCCTTCGGTCACCGACACGCCCAGTTGGATGATGCGCTGCGATTTGCTGAGCGCGAGCGCCTGAGCGTCGGTGTTGGCACACACGAAGTCGACCCCGTCCAAACCGGACATGATCATGTTGTTAACGGCATTACCGCCTGCACCGCCGACACCGAACACGGTGATCCGGGGCTTCAGTTCCTGAATGTCGGGGATGGCGAGATTGATGGTCATGAAAGGCCCCATGCGCTGGCGGAGGCCTAATAGTTAGTCGCCAATTCGTTAACCGGTCCCTAACAGTTCGAACCAATTCCTTAACGTGAACCGCAATTTGCGAGG
>JANXSI010000449.1 GCA_025352765.1 Devosia sp.
TTGGTCCGCGCGAACACCGCGTCGGTGATCTTTTCGGGAGCCGGGCCACCATTGCCGATGTTGTACTTGATGCCGAAATCGGCGTCCGGGCCGCCCGGATTGTGGCTGGCCGACAGGATGAAGCCGCCGAACGCCTTGTAGTGCCGAATGACGTGCGAGGTAGCGGGCGTCGAGAGGATCCCGCCCTGCCCCACCAGCACCTTGCCAAAGCCATTGGCGGCGGCGAGGCGGATGATCGTCTGGATGGCGACGTCGTTGTAGTAGCGACCGTCGCCGCCGATCACCAGCGTCTTGCCTTTGAACCCCTCGAGGCAGTCGATCACCGATTGAACGAAGTTCTCGACATAGTGGGGCTGCATGAACACCGGCGTGCGCTTGCGCAAACCGGAGGTGCCCGGCTTCTGGTCCGCAAACGGCGTTGTGTTAATGGTCGTCGTCGTCACTTTCCCTCACCCCCAGCAGCCTGCCATATAGCTTGGCATATTTTTCTGCGCTCAGATCCCAGCTGACGTCGGACTTCATGCCTCGCCGCTGCATTTTGCGCCATGTCTTTTCGCGCTCGTAGAGACGGATGGTGCGGTGCACCGCATCGAGGAGCGCCTCAGCTGTAACCGGGGCGAACACGATTCCAGTTGCGACCCCGGCCTCGACCGCTGCCTCGTTGGCGTCGATCACCGTATCGGCAAGTCCGCCCACCCGACTCACCAGCGGAACGCACCCATAGCGCAGACCATAGAGCTGTGTCAGCCCGCATGGCTCGAACCGCGACGGAACCAGCATGACGTCGGCGCCACCCTGGATCAGGTGGCTCAGGCCCTCGTCGTAGGCGCGCACGAATCCGACCTTGCCCGGGTGCCGCATGGCCGCCCCCGCGAGGCCGTTCTCGATCTCCGCGTCGCCTGCCCCAAGGATCGCCAGCTTACCCCCTGCCGCGACGATCTGGTCGGCGACCTCGACCAGCAGGTCGAGACCCTTCTGCCAGGTCAGACGGCTCACTACCGAAAAGATCGGGCCCGGGGAATCGTCGAGGTCGAAGCGCTCGGCCAGCGCCCGCCGGTTGCCGGCACGCTGTTCGGTGCTGTTGTGCCCGAAATGCGCCGGCAGCGCCGGATCGACCATCGGGTCCCACGCGCGGTCGTCGATGCCGTTGAGGATGCCGACGAGGGCATCTTTGCGCGCCTGCAGCAGCCCTTCGAGCCCCATACCATAGGCGGGGCCCTTGATCTCGAGCGCATAGGTCGGACTGACCGTGGTCAGCGCGTCGGCCGAGTAGAGGCCGGCCTTCAGATAACCGATGCCGCCGTAGTACTCGATCGCCCCTTCCTGCGCGGCACGGAAATCGAGCCGAAGGTCGTTGAAGATGTCCCAGGTGTAGCGCCCCTGGAAGGCGATGTTGTGGACGGTCATGATGGTCTTGACGCCCGTTGGGGCGTTGTAGGCGACATAGGCCGGGGTCAGCCCCGACTGCCAGTCGTGGCAGTGCATGATATTGGGTTTGTAGCCATCGATGACGCCGCGCGAGACTTCGTAGCCGGCAAAGCTCAGCGCCGCAAAGCGCTTCCAGTTGTCCGGCCAGTCGAGCCGGTCGGGACCCAGATACGGATTGCCCGGCCGGTCATAGAGATGCGGCGCATCCACGGCGATGATCTCGAGACCGCCCGCGCGTCCAGCGACCAGGCGCGCCGTGCCGCCGAAGAAGTCCGGAAACTCGGCAACGACGGTGCCACCCTCCATTGCGCCCATGACCGCCGGATAGCCTGGCACCAGAGTGCGAACCGCCACGTCGTGGGCGGCAAGTGCACTCGGCAGCGCCCCGGTGACATCGGCAAGCCCTCCCGTCTTGATCAGCGGGAAGACTTCCGAAGTAACCGAGACGACATCAATCATTTATTGGCCAGGTATTTGTCGATCATGGGCTGCGTGATGAGAGTGACCCCCTCATCCGTCCGGCGGAACCACAGGCTGTCGAAGGCCGGATCTTCGCCGACCACCAGACCTTCAGGAATGGTGACGCCACGATCGATGACGACTTTGCGCAGACGTGCACCGCGGCTGACGGTGCAATAGGGCAAGACCACCGCCTCGTGCAGGTCCGAGTAGGAGTGGACGCGCGAGCCGGTCGACAGCAGCGTGCGGTTCAGCGCACCACCCGACACGATGCAGTCGCCCGAGACCAGCGAATTCACCGCCGAGCCGCGGCGTCCGTCGAAATCGTGAACGAACTTGGCGGGCGGCGTGATCTCGGCATAGGTCCAGATTGGCCAGTCGCGGTCGTAAAGGTCGAGCTGCGGGCTGACATCGGTCAAATCGATATTGGCCTTCCAGTAGGCATCGATCGTCCCAACGTCGCGCCAGTAGGCGACTTCCTCGTTCGGCGAGCGCACGCACGAGCGCGGGAAACGGTGCGCCCAGGCCGAGCCGTTCTTGACGATGTAGGGAATGATATCCTTGCCGAAGTCCCGGCTCGACCCTTCGGTGGCGGCGTCGCGGCGGAGCTGCTCCATGAGGAACCGCGTCTCGAACACATAGATGCCCATCGAGGCCAGCGCCATGTCGGGGTTGTCGGGAATGCCCGGCGGATTCTTCGGCTTTTCGACGAAATCGACGATCCGGTCCCGGGAGTCGACGGCCATGACGCCGAACCCCGTCGCCTCCATGCGTGGCACCTCGAGGCAGCCGATGGTCACGTCGGCGCCGGTGTCGACATGCTGGCGCAGCATGATCTCGTAGTCCATCTTGTAGATGTGGTCGCCCGCCAGCAGCACGATGTAGCGCGGACCGTAGTCCTCGATGATGTCCATGTTCTGATAGACGGCGTCGGCGGTCCCCTCGTACCACTGCGTCTCCGAGACGCGCTGGCTCGCCGGCAGGACGTCAAAACTCTCGTTTCGCTCGGTCCTGAGGAAGTTCCAGCCGCGCTGCAGATGGCGGATCAGCGAGTGCGCCTGATACTGGGTCGCCACCGAGATGCGGCGGATGCCGGAATTCAGCGCGTTCGACAGCGCGAAATCGATGATGCGCGACTTGCCGCCGAAATAGACGGCGGGCTTGGCCCGTCGGTCCGTCAGATCGTAAAGTCGCGTGCCGCGTCCCCCCGCGAGCACATAAGCCATTGCCTCTCTGGCGAGTGGCGACGGTGTCCGATAGTCAGCCATGCTTCCTCCTCGCCCGGATCAATCCGGGTCGTATTTTAAAATTAGCGTCGCCAGCGGCGGCACGTACAAATCGGCGTAGGCGGGCATCCACGACTGCCCCTCGGCCTTCTTGGCGACAACCTTGCCCTG
>JANXSI010000498.1 GCA_025352765.1 Devosia sp.
GGCAAGCGCGTGCTGTGCCTCATGGACAGCCTCACCCGCTTTGCGCAGGCGCAGCGCGAGATCGGGCTCGCGATCGGTGAACCGCCGACCGCCAAGGGGTATCCACCGACGGTGTTCACAGAATTGCCGCGGCTGCTCGAACGAGCCGGACCCGGGCTGGTTAATTCGGGCGCCATTACGGGACTATTTACCGTTTTAGTCGAAGGTGATGATCACAATGAACCCATTGCTGATGCTGTTCGCGGCATTCTCGATGGGCACATCGTGATGGAGCGATCCATTGCCGAACGGGGACGTTACCCCGCCGTCAATGTGTTGCGATCCATCTCGCGCACAATGCCAGGATGCGTGCCGGTCGATGTCCGGCCAGTCCTACAGCGGGCGCGGGAGTTCATGTCGGTGTATGCCGACATGGAGGAGCTGATCCGGCTGGGGGCTTACCGGAAGGGATCGGATCCGCAGGTCGACCGAGCCATCGCTCTGAACCCAGCGCTGGAAGCCTTTTTGGGCCAGCAGCGGGAAGAGCGGACCACGATTGCCGACGGCTATACAATGCTCGACGCGATCCTGGAAAAGGCCGGAAAATGAGCCGTCCAGGTCGGCTGACTTGAGTGTGTAAGGAGTACAAGTCATGAAGTCGCGCAGCGAGAGCCTGATCAGGCTCAAAAAGTTCCAGGTGGACGAGAAGCGCCGCCAGGTGGCGCAGATCGAGATGATGGTCGCCGACTTCGAACGCATGGCGTCCGAACTCGACCAGCAAATCGAGATCGAGCAGCAAAAGACCGGCATTTCGGATATCGCCCACTTTGCCTACTCGACATTCGCGCGGGCGGCGATCGCCCGGCGCGACAATCTGCTGGCGTCGGCAGCCGACATGCGCAGCCAGCTTGAAACCGCACAGGACGGGCTGGCCGAAGCGGTGGAGGACCTCAAAAAGGTCGAACTGCTGGACCAGCGCGAGCACGTTCGCGAAGCCGAGGCCGATGCCAAGGTGGAGCAATCCGAATACGACGAGATGGGCCGCCTGCGCTACAAGCGCATCTGAGCGTTACTCGATCCTCGATAGGCAAAGGCCCGCGTGAGCGGGCCTTTTCGTTTGTCGATCAGCAGTGGCGACGTCGTCGCCCGCCCGAGTTACATCGCGCTCGAGCTCGACATGCTGGCGTCGGTCATGGCGCTGGCGTCGGTCGGCTTGTCGTCGACGGTCTGAAAGTCCGGGGCAGCCGTCAGCTGATCCTTGGTGGTCTCGAGCACGAAGCGCTCGGTGTTGTCGGCCGCAACGGTCCACTTGAGGGCCGAATAGCTGACAGCCACCTGCTTTTCGCCGATGCCGAGGAAGCCGCCCACGCCGAGCACCACGGCAGCGACGTTGCCGTTCCCGTCAAGGACGATGTCATTGATGTTGCCAAGATTGTTGGCGTCGGCAGCGGTGCCGTCATAGACGGGCGAGCCGATGATCTTGGAGGCCAGCCGGTCGGTGTCGACACGGGTGTAGCCGGTCGAGATATCAACACCGGTACCCGGCGTCGGCGCCATCATCGAAGAGGAGTCCATCATCGAGGAGTCCATCGCCGAGGCGTCGGACATCTGCGACGACATGGTAGAGGAGTCCATCATGGAAGAGGACATGGCGGAGGTGTCCGCCGGGGCGGACATCATGGACGAGTCCATCATCGACGACGACATCGAGGTGTCCATCATCGAGGACGAGGAGGCGTCCTGCGCGAGGGCGCCGGTGACGAGAAGCGCGGCCACGGCTGTGCTGGCCAAAAGCAGTCGGGTCATTGTAGGTTCCTTGGGTTCAACGGATCTGTTGGATGAATCGCGCGGCGCTCTCCTTTGCCGGTCGGGCGCCGCGTGATTTCGGAGGCATAACGTCGTCGGTGGTCTCCTGTTCCGAACTTCGGACGCGGACTGGAAAATTGGCCGCGAACCGGTCTCTGCGCGGGCAAAACCATGCTAGGCTGCCGGCGTGTTCCTTTCGGTCTTTGACATCTTCAAGATCAGCATTGGTCCATCGTCGTCGCACACGATGGGCCCCATGCTGGCCGCCCGGCGGTTCATCGACCTGATCTCTTCCATCGACCCGCCCGACGCCGTGGCGCTCGGCTGTCACCTCTACGGGTCGCTGGCCTATACCGGCGAAGGCCATGGAACGATCCGCGCAGTGCTCTGCGGCCTGATGGGAATGCGTCCCGAAAGCTACGATCCCGAGGCGGCCGAAGAGGCGCTGACTCAGCTCGATCAATCTGCAGCCGTGAGTTTGCCGAACGGCCGGCTGATGGCGCTCAGCCGCAGTTCGATCGTTGTCGAGAAGGGCAGCAGACTTCCGGTCCATCCCAATGGAATGATGTTCGTTTTGTCTGACGAGCGCGGCGAAGTCGTGGTCAGCGAGACGTACTACTCGATCGGTGGCGGGTTTGTCGTCACGGAAGCCGAGATGGCCTTGGGGCCGACCATGCCGGCATCGGCCGAGGTGCCGTTTCCGTTTGGCTCGGCCGCCGAAATGCTCGCGATGGGCGATGCCTCGGGCCTGTCGATCGCCGCAATGAAACGCGCCAACGAGATTGCGGGCGGCGGCGCCGACCTCGATACTCGGATCATGGCGATCTGGGCCGTGATGGACCGCTCGATCGAGCGGGGACTGTGTACGGACGGCATCCTGCCGGGAGGTCTCAATGTGCGGCGGCGTGCCAAGGGTCTCAACGACAAGCTGCAGGCGCAGGTGGGTGCAAACGATGCGCCGCTGCACTCGGCGATTGACTGGCTCTCGGCTTATGCGATGGCGGTGAACGAAGAAAATGCCGCCGGCGGGCAAGTGGTGACGGCGCCCACCAACGGCGCGGCCGGAGTAATCCCTGCGGTTGTCCGCTACTATCTCGACCTGGTGCCGGGCGCCTCGCCCGCCGCAGTGCCCGACATGTTGCTGACCGCAGCGGCTATCGGCGGGCTGATCAAGACCAACGCGTCGATCTCGGGCGCCGAAGTCGGCTGCCAGGGCGAGGTGGGATCAGCCTCGGCGATGGCGGCGGCTGCGCTCTGCGCGGCGCTGGGTGGGACCAATGCGCAGATCGAAAACGCGGCGGAGATCGCGCTAGAGCATCATCTGGGAATGACGTGCGATCCGATCCGCGGGCTGGTGCAGGTGCCGTGCATCGAGCGCAACGGCATGGGCGCGGTCAAGGCCGTGGCGGCGGCCTCGCTGGCGGGGCTTGGCGACGGCCAGCATATCGTGCCGCTCGACGCGGTGATCGAGACGATGCGGCAAACCGGCCGCGACATGGACGAGCGCTACAAGGAAACGTCGCTGGGTGGCCTGAGCGTCAGCCTGCCCGAGTGCTGAGCAGGAGACCGATCAGGTCCTTGGCGAACAGGATATCGATGCCGAGTGCGGCGACGGCGACGCCCAGATACCATGGCGCGAGCACCACCCAGGCGACGATGCGCCAGGCCGAGTCCCAGCGGCTCTCGTCGTCGGCATCGATCTGCACATCCCCAGCAACCTCGCGCCGGTCTTCGGGCAGCGGTGCGTTCTGGTTGATGGCTGGCTGCGGTTTGAGGAGCGGCCGTTGCGGTTCGATCAGCAGCACCGGCGGAACGTAGCTGGCGTCGCGCTGCGGCGCCGCAGAATCGATCTGCGCGGGCCGCAGCGCCGCCTCGAGCGCAACACGCGCCGCGTCATCCCGGTAGAAGTTGCCGGTCGTCTTGGCCGTGCCGTCCACTCAGTGCCTCAGTCGTCCGCTGCAACGACTAGTGGAGCACTCGACCAGATGCGAGTAAACCCGTATTTTTCCCGGTATTTGATGCGGTCTTCAGATTTCCACTGGTACTGAACTCAGTGGAGGGGGCGGTTGATCAGGATCGGGCCGCCGGGCCCCGGAACCTGCCACTGCACCCTGCCGGCCTCGCGAACGACCTTCTGGATGAAACCGAGTTTTTCAACCACCAGCGGCGTGAGCACGAACGGGTAGGCATCGTGCTGTCCGACGGCACGATTGAGGTTGTTGATCAAGGACGCCAGCGGCACCCAGTGATCGATGAGGTCGTCCATGGATCCCGTCCGGTAGGGATCGAAATCGATGCGAGTCTTCAACTCGCCAGTCTGGTCCACCTTGGGGTCGAGACGGATGCCGAAGGCGCCGGCCATTTCCGTCGTATCGACGATGTGAAGGAAGTGCGCCCAGGTTTCGGCCCAATCCTCCCATGGGTGGGAGGTGGCGTAAGCCGAGATGTGGGTGGCTTGCCAGCCGGCGGGGGCGCCTTGCTGGTAGTGACGCTCGAGGGCGGTTGCGTAGTCATCGCGGTCGTCGCCGAAGAGCGACCGGAACTGCTCGACAAGCGCCTGGTTGCCGACGAGCAGATCCCAGTAGTAGTGGCCGACTTCGTGGCGGAAATGGCCGAGCAGGGTGCGGTAGGGCTCCTTCATCAGCGTGCGTCGCAACTCTCGTTCGGCGTCGTCCGCTTCCTTGAGCGCCAGCGTGATCACGCCGTCTTCGTGACCGGTCATGACCGGACTGGCGGCCGCCGCGTCGCTCAGGAACTGGAAGCTAAGGCCGTGAACCGGGTCTTCGTTGCGCGTCGCGAGCGGCAGGCGGAGACGAAGCAGGGAATAGAACAGCCGCTTCTTGGCACGTTCGATGACCTGCCAGTGATCGAGGTTGGCCGGGTCGTCCATGGGGGGAATGACGCCGTTGTGGCGGCAGGCGCGGCAGAAGGGATCGCCACCGGGCGCGTATTCGACCAGCCAGTTGCAGGCGCCGAACTGCGCATTGGTGCAGTAGACGAAGCGTTGCTCGGGCAGGGCTGGCGCATGCAGATGGTCGCCAGCCGGCTCGAGCGAGACCATCATGTTGGTCTCGTGCCAGTAGCCGAGCGTGTGGCCGCAATGCTCGCAGACGGTGTTTTCGAAGTAGATGATGTTGCTGCAGTGATCGCAGCGGAAGAGTTTCATGGGAACCGACCCGTTGACGCGGCGGGACAATGCCCGAGTCTGCGGCCGGTTCCAAAGGTTCCTGCCGGCTGTCGGGTCGGCACGGCCGGAATCAACGTGCGCTTAGCGTTTTTGTGGAACAGTCGGGCATGACCAATGTCTCCCCGCAGAGCTGGACAGGCCGGATGTCGCCGCTTGCGGCGCGCCTCATGCTCGCCGGGATCGTCGCAGTCGCCTTGCTGCTGGTCTGGGTGGGGTTCGGGATTGCCGAACTGCCCAAACGACCGGGACCGAGCGACTTCGACACCTACGAGCGGGTGGTGACGGCACTGCGCGGCGGGCAGGACTATTATTGGGCGCTGCACCAGGCGCTGCTCGAGGGCGGCTATCCGACGCTGTCGCCACTCAACTGGCGGCCGCCGGCATTTCTGACCTTTCTGTCGTGGTTTCCGACCCTCGGCATGGCGCAGATGGTGCTCGGGGCGCTGACGGCAGCCGCATGGGCCATTGCCGTCGCGTATGCGCACCGTCTCGGCGGCATCGCAGGCGCGGTGGCGGCGGGGTTCGTGCTGGCGCTCAGCCTGTTGTCGATCGTCGCGCCGCGGGCGGAGCTGAGCTTCGAACTCTGCGCCGGGACCCTGATCCTGATCTCGGTCAGCGCCTACGGGCTTGGCTGGCGCTGGGTCGGGATCGCGGCCGCGGTGCTGGCGCTCTGCGTGCGGGAACTCGCGGCCGTTTACGTGATCGTCTGCGTTCTGATGGCGATCCGCGAGCGGCGCTGGCGCGAGGTGTTGGGCTGGATTGTCGTGGTCGCAGCCTACGGGGCGTTCTATCTTTGGCACGTGTCGCAGACAGCGGCGCTGCTTGGGCCAGCCGATCATGCGGCGCGCGAAGACTGGCTGCAGCTCGGGGGACTGGTGTTCGTGCTGAGGACCGCGGCCTTCAACGGTCTGCTGCTGATCGCACCCTACTGGGTCGCGGGGCTGGTGCTGATCGCGGGCCTGGTTGGACTCAAGGACCTGCCGCGACCGGCACT
>JANXSI010000511.1 GCA_025352765.1 Devosia sp.
CGCAAGCGCGCCGCGTTCCTCGAGACGCAGAACCGCTCGCTGATCGCCCAGATCGATGCCGCCGATCGCCGGGCCAACGACACGGCAGCCGCCGCTGCCGAACTGCGCGCCTCCCTTGCCAAGAAGGACGACCGCGCCACCGCCAACCAGAATGAGCTGATCGATGCCGAAGCGCGCATCGCCTCGGCCGAGCAGCGCGTCGGCATGGTGCTGGCCGATACCGCACGGCTGGTCGACCAGGCCGATGGCCAGCGCGAGCAGATGCTGGCCGAAAAGCTCGCCATCGAGGACGAACTGGCGCAATTGCGCACCAAGGTGCTGACCGTCGAGGCCACCATAATGGCCGATTGGGACAGCGAGCGGATCGAGCAGTCGCATCTGCGCGAAAAGCTCAACGACATCGCCAGCGAGGTGAGCCGCCTCGTCTACGCCGTCGAAGGCGAAGTGCCCGACAGCGACGAGTCGCTGCTCGAGCGGGTGCAGAGATACTCCGACGACATGGCGCTCAGTTCCGAGCGCATCGTCGAGCCGCGCGCTCCCGAACCGGTGGGCGCCAGCGCCGTGTCCGACCGCATGGCGGCCCTCCGCGACCTGCAGAACCGGCCCTGATTATTCGCTGAGGATCGGGATTTCCCGGATCATCTCGCCGGTCTTGCCGTCGTAGATCCGCACGCTCGTCATCGCCCCGGTCTTATAGGTGACCGTCACCTTCCCGTCCGCCGCAACGGCCGAGACAACCTCGGCTCCCGAGGGGATTTTCATCGCCGCAATCACGTAGTCCGCCCCGGTGCCGCCGGCCTTGCCCTGCGAACTGCGATAGACAAGCACCCCCGCGATGATGATAAAGCCCACCAAGAGCAAACCCATCGTCACCATGAACGACCGCCGGGCGCGCGCCATGATGGCGTTCATCTCGGGGGACAAGGGGGCATCGGGAGTATTGGGATCGCTCATGCAGATATCCGAAGCTGTTGACGAAGAGTTCGAAATTGACGTCGACGCCGATCTCGCAGGCGGGCGGCTCGACGCTGTGCTCGCAAAGGCCTTTCCCGCCTTCTCGCGCAACCGCGTCAAGGACCTGATACTGGCCGGGTCGGTCGCGATCAATGGGCAAACCGCCGGCGAGCCCAAGACCAAGGTCAAACTCGGCGATACCCTGACCCTCACGGCCCCCCCGCCGGAGGACCCCGATCCCCTCCCCGAGAACATTCCGCTCGACATCCTCTACGAGGACGACGAACTGCTCGTGCTCAACAAGCCGGTGGGCCTCGTCGTTCACCCGGCCCCCGGCAACGCCACCGGCACCCTGGTCAATGCCCTGCTGTTTCACTGCGCCGGCGGCCTTCCCGGCATCAACGGCGTCAAGCGGCCCGGCATCGTCCACCGTCTCGACAAGGACACGTCCGGCGTCATGGTCGTCGCCAAGACCGAGCGGGCCATGTCCCACCTCAGCGCCCAGTTCGCCGATCACGGCCGCACCGGACCGCTGCATCGCGCCTACACCGCCTTTGCCTGGGGCCAGACCCAGCAGGGCCGCGGCACCATCGATGCCCCCCTTGGCCGCGATCCCAACAACCGCATGAAGCAGGCCGTTCGCAAGACCGGCCGCGAAGCGATCACGCATTTTGCCGTCGAGGCCCGCTTCGGCGATGAAGGCTGGGACATCACGCGCGTCCGCTGCGAGCTCGAGACCGGCCGCACCCATCAAATTCGCGTGCACATGGCGCATATCGGCCATCCGCTGGTCGCCGACCCGCTCTATTCGACCGGCTACATCACCAAGGCAAACCGGTTAGCGCCCGAGCTCAAGGAAATCGTGCAAAACCTCGGCCGGCAGGCCCTGCATGCCGCAGAACTGGGCTTTGAGCACCCGGTGACGGGCGAGGAAATGTTCTTCGAGGCACCGCTTCCTCCCGATCTCGAGCGGCTCGCCGACGCCCTCGAACCCTTCGACAAGGCCTTCGCCCGTCCCGTCTAGGGGAACCTCCGGGCACGCCGCGCATTAGCGCTCGATGGCCAGTTGAGGTCTTATCAACGCCGAATTCTGACCTATATATGCGTCAACCCCTGGTGTGCCGTTCGGACGCCGGGGGTTAGCTCTTGCCGCGGACGCGCGGGAGAAGAAAGGGGTGCTACCATGGCCCAGACCAATTTGCCGATCCTGTCGGCTGAGGGCGGACTGTCTCGTTATCTCCAGGAAATCCGGAAGTTTCCGATGCTGGAGCCAAACGAGGAGTTCATGCTCGCCAAACGCTACAAGGAACATGAGGATCCCGCCGCCGCGCAGCGGCTGATCACC
>JANXSI010000431.1 GCA_025352765.1 Devosia sp.
GTTCTGGTCGGACTGCGAGGCCAGCGACAGGGCCTTGGTCGAAAGGCTCTGGCGTGTCTGGAGCGC
This sequence comes from Devosia sp., assembly GCA_025352765.1. Classification (GTDB taxonomy): domain Bacteria; phylum Pseudomonadota; class Alphaproteobacteria; order Rhizobiales; family Devosiaceae; genus Devosia_A. Next base: position 67 of record JANXSI010000431.1, read on the forward strand.
GAGCAGGTTGGCGGCTTCCTGGTTCGAGTCGGCGAGCGTCAGGTTCGAAGCACCGGTCTGCAGGGTGTTGATCAGGGCCTTGGTGAAGTCCTGACGGGTCTGCACGACCGAGAGGTTCGAACCGAAGCCCGACGCATCGGTGCGCAGGGTGTCGGTCGCGGCCTTGAGGTTGCCCAGGATCGTGGTGATGCCAGCGTTGGTGTCAAAGCCGGTCGAGGTCAGCTGAGACAGACCGAGGCCGGTCGCGCTGGTGTCCTTGCCCGAGATGGTGAGGCTGGACGATCCGGTTTCGTTGAACACCACCTTGAGGGTGGACGAGCTGCCGGCCAGCAGGTTGTTGCCGTTATAGCCGGAGTCCTTGGTCAACTGGTCGATCTGCGTGAGCAGGGCATTGTACTGAGCCGTCAGCGCGGCGCGAGCCGGGTTGGCGATCTGGGTTGCGCCGGCGGCGGTACCAGCGGTACCGGCGTTGGCAGCGGCGGTGAGGCCGAGGCCGGTGACGGTACCGGCGATCGTGATGTTACCGTTCGGGTTGCCCGCAGCGGTGGTCACGGCATGCAGGACGAGTTCGCCGCCGGAGACGGTGGCGGAGACGCCCGTCGTCGACTGCTGGGCGGTGATCGAGGCGGCGACGGTCGCGGCTGTATCGGCTGCCGTGGTTGCGATCGAGGTGCCGTTGATCGTGAACGTGCCCGTGGTGACGCTGGCCGCAGTGAAGCTAGTGCTGGTCACGTCGGCGTGGGCGATGGCTGCCACCGCGGCGCTGTCAACGGTGGCCGACGTCTGCTGGGCCTGGTTGGCAGTTGCCTGAGCGGATTCAACGAGCTTGGTGATCGAGGTGATCCCGTCGTTGGCGGCCTGGATAGTCTGGACGGCGTTACCGACGCTGTCGAGCAGGTTGCCAAGGTCGGACGCACGAGCGTTCAACGAAGACGCGGTGAAGTAGCTGGTGGGGTTGTCGAGGGCGCTGTTGACCTTGTTGCCGGTGGCCAGACGAGTCTGGGTGGTATCAAGGAGGGAAGCGGTGTTCTGAAGGCTTAGCAGGTTCGAACGAACGGCGGCCGACAGAGTGGTCGTGGTCATGGAAATTTCCTCTTCTGAGAACAGTGGTGCGCCTCTTCCTGAAGCGTCGAGGCGGACTATCGAGGCTGATCCCGTAAAGAAGAGTTAATCGGCGGGCCGTGTATTGAGTTTAAGTGGCGCCGGCACTGGAAGCGTTAATGAGAGGTAACCCGTTGAACCAATAGGTTTCTCGCCCGGGAGACGTGTCTCCAGGCTGCGGCGTTGTTGATGGAGGACGAGTTCAGACCTGGCGGTCCGTCAGGCGCAGCGACGACTCGGGGCTCTGCCAGGCGCCCGAGGTGCGCAACTGCACTTCGGTGGGGCTCGGAGACTGGGCCGGGAGTTGCTCAGCGAGCTGCGACGTGGTGAAAGCCTCGGTTGGCGCAACGATCGGCGCCGGCACGGGCGTCGGGATCGGGGCAGGGACCGGCGGCAAGGGATTGTCGTTGGCCCGCGCGGTTGCCGCGTGGGACTCAAGCAGAGCCGACCGCGACCGAAGATCGGACGCAGCAAGGCCGGCTACAGGTTCTGGCGCGATTCTGGCGACCATGATCCACCTCTATGAGATCCGGAGTTTTCTGGCTCCTGGAGGGCAGAGGTAGCGCGCCGAGGCTTTCCGGCGCGTCGATGCCGGCGCCTGCAGTTGTTTCAAATGCGATCGATCAGCCGGCGCGGTTGACGGCGAGGCCACCGGTTGCCGGTGCGGGGATGTTGAGGGTTCCGGCAGCGCCATAGGTTTTCGGCCGGTTGGCGCGGGCGAGCTGCTGGGCGACGTCGTTGAGCAGGTCCTCGGTCACCATGCGAGCGGTGGCAATCACCTTGAGGTTTTCGCCGATCTGGGTGGCGAGCCGCTCGTGGCCAGTCCTGAGGCCGGCGACCTGGCCGGGCGCTTCGCGATTGAGCCGCTCGAGCTGGCGCTGCACGGCGCGCGAGTAACTCACATAGTCCTGGGCGAGCCGGGTCTTTTCGGCGCCGAAGCTGCCGGCCTCGCCATGCCGGCCGGCGCGCAGCAGGGTGGTCTCGTGGTTCATCACTTCGACCAGCGCGCGGAGCGTCTCCGCGGTGACGGCAATCAGATCGCGCGCCGGGAGGTCGTCGAGTTGGGCAATACGCTGCGCAGCAGTCACGAGGATAATCCTGTTCCAGTGGTGGTCGGGCCGGTGGAGTTCTAGGCCTCCTGCATGCGCAGGAGCGTCGGCATGAGCTGGTCGGCAAGGCCAATGCCGCCCTGGTCGGCCAAGTTGTTGGCGAGCTGTTCGGCCTGCATGCCGCGCCAGGTTTCCTCGCCGAAGCCGCCGCCGAAATTCTTGTCGTCGGTCTTGAGCGAGGAGAAGAGCTGCTTGGTCAGCGTGTTGAGGAACACGCCCTCGAGGTCCTTTGCCTGCTGGCGCAGCTTGGCGTAGCCGGGCGTCGCGGGATCGACCTTGGTCAGCGGGACGGTGCTGGTCATCATCACAGCACCTCGATGTCGGCCTGCAGCGCACCCGACGCCTTGATCGCCTGTAGAATGGCGATCAAGTCACGCGGCGTGATGCCCAGCGCATTGAGACCATCGACCAGCTCCTGCAGGCTCACCGATTCCTTGACCAGCGCCAGGTCGGAGTTGACCATGTTGACGTTGAGGTCGGTGCGCGGGACGACGGTCGTCTGTCCAGGGCTGAGCGGCTGCGGCTGCGACACGGCAGGGGTCTCGGCAATGGTGACCGTGAGGTTCGACTGCGCCACCGCGACAGTCGAGACGCGCACGTCCTTGCCCATGACGATGATGCCGGAATTTTCGTCGATGATGATTTTTGCCGACTGGTCGGTTTCGACCACCAGTTGCTCGATGTCGGTCAAGAGGTCGACAATGTTGCCATTGAACTTTTCCGGCAGGTTGATGCGGACGGTCGAGCCGTCCTCGGGGGTGGCGCAGGGCACGCCGATGAAGTCGTTGATCGAGAGCGCAATGCGGCGCGAGGTGGTCAGGTCGGGGTTCTTGAGGGCGAGCCGGAGGCTGCGCTGCGCACCGAGGACGAAGTTGATCTCGCGCTCGATCAGGGCGCCCGAGGAAATCCGGCCGGTGGTCGGGACGCCCGAGACGATGGTGGCGGCGTCGCCCGAGGCCTTGAAGCCGTTGATCAGCACCTCGCCCTGGGCGATGGCGTAGGTCTCGCCGTCGGCGCCGAGCAGCGGGGTCACCAGCAGGGTGCCGCCCTGCAGGCTCGAAGCGTCGCCGATCGAGGCGACATGCACGTCGAGGCGAGAGCCCTGGGTGGAGAAGGCGGGGAGGTTGGCGGTTACCATGACGGCGGCGACGTTGCCGGTCCGCATGTTCTCGCCGCGGGTATTGACGCCCAGCCGTTCGAGCATGGCCTGCAGGCTCTGCTTGGTGAAGGGCGAGTTGGACAGGCCGTCGCCGGTGCCGTTGAGGCCGACCACGAGGCCGTAGCCGACCAGCTGGTTGTCGCGCACGCCCTCGATATTGACGATGTCTTTTATGCGCGCGGTGGCGGCCTGAGCCGGAGCCGCCGGCGCCCACAGGGTGCTGGCG
>JANXSI010000571.1 GCA_025352765.1 Devosia sp.
CCCGGACTGGCGAACAGCGTCAGTGCCGCCGGGGCCTTTTCCGTCTCGTACATCACTGCCATCGCAGCGATCGTCATCTTCAGCTGCTCGGTCGCGACGTAACCGGATTCATCGCCCAGAACGACCACCGACAGTGCCGAGGCAAGGCCGAAACTGGCCGCCACCACCATCGAGCGCCTGGCGAGATCGGCGTATTTGCCCTGCAGCAAGAACAGCGCGCTGATTGCCAAGACGAACACCGAGCCGGTGACATAACCGGCGCTCACGGTGTGGACGAATTTCGCCTGCGCTACCGGATTGAAGATCACCGCGACGAAGTCGGTGACTTCCATGCGCATGGTGTCGGGGTTGAACGCGGCGCCCACCGGGTTCTGCATCCAGCCATTGGCGATGAGGATCCACAGCGCCGAGAAATTGGCGCCGAGCGCCATCAGCCAGGTCACCGTCAGGTGCGCCACCGGCCGCAGCCGGTCCCAGCCGAAAAAGAACAGGCCGATGAACGTCGCCTCGAGGAAGAAGGCCATCAGCCCCTCGATGGCGAGCGGCGCCCCGAACACGTCGCCGACATAGTGGCTGTAGTAGCTCCAGTTCATGCCGAACTGGAATTCCATGACGATGCCGGTCGCAACGCCCATGGCGAAATTGATGCCGAACAGCGTGCCCCAGAACAGCGTCGCTTTGCGCCACACGGAGCGGCCGGTCATCACATAGACACTCTCCATCACCGCAATCAGGAAAGAGAGGCCGAGTGTCAGCGGCACGAAGATGAAATGATACATCGCTGTCGCTGCGAACTGCAGCCGCGAAAGTTCGACGACAAGTGGGTCGACCATGTCGCTAGGGCCTTTCTCGTGTGTCCGGCCGTCTGCCGGTGCATGCCGGGAGTACGAGCCGCGTCCTCCCTCCATCTTGATCCACGTCAAAGCCCGGCGGCCGTTGGGGCTTTAGGCACGGTTCATGACCACCCCTGCCGCAGTTTCCTCCCCCTCCGATGCCCGAAAGTGGCTCGGCCGCCTGTCCCGCACCGGCGGCCTCGCCGCCAACCTCGCCCTTGCCCTGCCGCTGCTGAGTGGCGGGCTGTTGCTCGTCCAGGCCGGCCTCCTCGCGCGCATCCTCCATCAGGCGATCGTCAGCGGGCTTGATCTCGGCCATCTGGCATTGCCGGTCGGTCTGTTCGCCGCCGTGCTGCTGTTGCGCATCCTTATCGGCCTCGTCGGCGAGATCGCCGCGACCACCGCCAGCGAAGCGATCAAGCTCCGCCTTCGCGCCGACCTCGTCGGCACCATCCTTGCCAAACCGCCGGTCTGGTCGGCCGCCCGCTCGAGCGGTGCCCTTTCGGGCATCGCGGTCGAACAGGTCGAGGCGATGGACGGATACCTCACCCGCTATCTGCCCGCCATGGCCCAGGCGGCGCTGCTGCCGCTCGCCTTCGCCGCCGTCATCCTGCCAATCGACGGCATCGTGGCGCTGCTCTTCGTCGTCTCCGCCCCGCTCATTCCGGTGTTCATGGCGCTCGCCGGCTGGGGGGCCCAGGCTGCGAGCGAACGGCAGGCGACCGCCCTCGGCCGCCTCAGCGGCCGCTTCGCCGACCGGCTCCGCGGCCTGACGACCCTAAAACTCTTCGGCCGCGAGGCCGCCGAGATCGAGGGGGTCGCGCTCGCCAGCGAAGACCTCCGCCGCCGCACCATGCAGGTGATGCGCATCGCGTTCCTCAGCTCGGCCGTGCTCGAATTCTTCGCCGCGCTGGGCGTTGCCGGCGTCGCCCTCTATGTCGGGCTCACCTTCCTTGATCTCATCCATCTGCGCGGCGCCGTGCCGTTGACCCTCGAGGCCGGGTTGTTCTGCCTGCTGATGGCACCCGAAGTCTATCAGCCACTCCGGCTGTTGGCCGCCAACCACCACGACCAGGCCTTCGCCAAGGCCGCCGTCGCCGAGATCGCCGCGCAGCTCGGGGAACTCCCCGTCGCTGCTGCTGCTGCATCGTTAGGTGCTGCGCCAGTCCCCGAGATCACCGGCCCCGCCGCGCTCGTCCTGTCGCGGGTCGGCATTGCCACCCCGAACGAACGTCCCGTGGTTGTCGACGCCGAACTGACGCTCCGTCCCGGCGAACACATCGCCATCCTCGGCCAGAGTGGCGCCGGCAAATCCACCCT
>JANXSI010000574.1 GCA_025352765.1 Devosia sp.
CCGGCGAGCTTGGCCAGACGTTCCTGCAGCTTCTCCTTGTCGTAGTCCGAGGTGGTGTCCTCGATCTGCGACTTGATCTGGGCAACGCGGCCCTCGATGTCGGACTTCTGCCCGGCGCCGTCGATGATGGTGGTGTTTTCCTTGGTGATTTCGACCTTCTTGGCAGTGCCAAGCATGTCGAGGGTCACATTCTCGAGCTTGATGCCGAGATCTTCAGAGATCACCTGGCCGCCGGTGAGGACGGCGATGTCCTCGAGCATGGCCTTGCGGCGATCGCCGAAGCCGGGGGCCTTGACGGCCGCGACCTTGAGGCCGCCGCGGAGACGGTTGACGACCAGCGTGGCCAGAGCCTCGCCTTCGATGTCTTCGGCAATGATCAACAGCGGGCGCTGCGACTGCACGACCGCTTCGAGGATCGGCAGCATGGCTTGCAGGTTCGAGAGCTTCTTCTCGTGCAAGAGGATCAGCGGATCTTCGAGGGCGGCAACCATCTTCTCGGGATTGGTCACGAAGTAGGCCGACAGGTACCCGCGGTCGAACTGCATGCCCTCGACGACTTCCAGCGTCGATTCGGTGGTCTTGGCTTCCTCGACGGTGATGACACCCTCGTTGCCGACCTTCTGCATCGCCTCGGCGATATCGTCGCCGATCTGCTTTTCGCCGTTGGCCGAGATCGTGCCGACCTGGGCGACTTCCGCCGAGGAGGTGATCTTGGTGGCGCGGGCCTTGAGGTTCTCGACGACTTCGGCGACGGCGAGATCGATGCCGCGCTTGAGATCCATCGGGTTCATGCCGGCCGCAACGAGCTTAACGCCTTCGTTGACGATCGACTGGGCGAGCACGGTCGCCGTGGTGGTGCCGTCGCCGGCGATGTCGTTGGTCTTGGACGCAACCGAGCGGACCATCTGGGCGCCCATGTTCTCGAACTTGTCTTCGAGTTCGATTTCCTTGGCGACGGTGACGCCGTCCTTGGTGATGCGCGGGGCGCCGAACGACTTGTCGATCACGACGTTGCGGCCCTTGGGACCGAGCGTGACCTTGACGGCGTTGGCGAGAATGTTGACGCCGCGAACCATCTTGTCGCGGGCATCAGTCGAAAATCTTACGTCTTTGGCAGCCATGCGAGGCGCTCCTTAAAGCTGTGAAATCAATGAGATATCGGCCGAAATCAGCCGATGATGCCCATGATGTCGGTTTCCTTCATGATCAGCAGATCCTTGCCGTCGAGCTTCACTTCCGTGCCGCTCCACTTGCCGAACAGGATCCGGTCGCCGACCTTGACGTCCAGGGGATTGATCTTGCCGCTCTCGTCGCGGGCACCGGGACCGACGGCCTCGATGACGCCCTCGGACGGCTTCTCTTTGGCCGTATCGGGGATGATGATGCCGCCAGCGGTCTTTTCTTCGCTGTCGACGCGCCGAACGACCACGCGGTCGTGCAGGGGACGGAAAGCCATGATGTCTCCTATGTACTGATGAAAACCGATCGTTAGCACTCGGTAGGGGTGAGTGCTAACAGTGCCGGCGATATAGGAGCGGCCGCTTTTCAAGTCAAGATCACGCGCTCTTGCATGAGCCGTGAGGGCCGGGTCCGCGTATAACCAGGCAGACCCCAACAGGACGCCTGCCATGCCCAAGCAATGCCTCGACAAGGACATCAAGATTTCCCCGGCCGCCGGACGTGTCAGCGTGATGTTCGATGGCCGGACGATCGCCAGTTCGACCCGCGCCCTGGCCCTCGACGAGCCCGGCGCGCCGCTGCGCATATATATCCCGCGCGCCGATGTCGAAGCCGCCGTGCTCGCCGACTCCGTTACCCACAGCACCTGCCCGTACAAGGGTGTCGCCTCTTATCACACGTTGAAGTCGGCAAACGCCGAGGCCAAGGACGCGGTCTGGTACTATCCCGATCCCTGCGCGCTGGTTGAACCGATCCGCGACCACCTGGCATTCTGGGGCAACCAGATCCGTTATGAGACCGCCGCGGCCTGATTTCCTGCCCCGGAACATTCGGCGCACTTGCGGATTGTGGGTGTGGCGCGATATTGGGCGCCGCACCTTCTCGCACCGGATCTGCCCAATTGACCATCGCGCTCGACCCCAAACCGTTTTCCGCCCAGGAAATCTGGAACTCGCCGACGCTGGCCGTCATCGTGCCCAGCTACAAGGAGCGCGACAATATTGCGCCGCTCTACGAGAAGGTGAAGGCGGCGCTGGGCGACATCGCCTTCGAATTCATCGTCGTCGACGACAATTCCCCCGACGGTACGGCCGCCGTGGTCAAGGAAATGGCGCGGCACCATTCCAATGTGCGCTGCATCCATCGCATCGGCCGACGCGGTTTGAGTTCGGCGGTGATCGAAGGCATTTCGGCAAGCGCCGCGCCGTATTTCGCCGTCATCGATGCCGAC
>JANXSI010000592.1 GCA_025352765.1 Devosia sp.
CCACGATGAACAATGCAGCCTTTGCGCATGGGCCTCAAATCCGCCTGCCTCCAACCTTACGTATAGCTAACATGAACTTCCACGCTCCCGCCCCCGTCCCGCATACCAAACCGCTCGGCGCCCTCGGCTTCGTCTTGACCATGGCGCGCAACCCGCTGGCCATCTGGGCCGAGGCGGCGTTTACTGAGCCGGTGATCCGGGCCGAGTGGCTGGGCAATCCCACCATCATCGTTTCCGACCCGGCGGCGATCCGGCACGTGATGGTCGACAATTCCAAAAACTATGTGATGCAGCCGCTGCGGCAGCGCATCCTGCGGCCCATCCTCCGCGACGGCCTGCTGACGGCCGAAGGCGAACTGTGGCGCCGCACCCGCCGCGCCATGGCCCCGGTGTTCGCGCCGCGCAACACGCAGGGGCTGGCGCCGGCGATGCTGAAGAGCTCCGCCGACTTCGCTGCGGGCCTTGCCGCCCACACGGGCGAGACCGTCGATATCGCCGAGCAGATGACGCTGCTGACCTTCGACATTTTGCAGACGACGCTGTTTACCGGCGACATCGCGGGGGACCCGCAGGAGTTCGCTACGGCCGTCTCGGCGCTGCTGCGCACCATGGGCCGCATCGACCCGATGGACGTCCTCGACGCGCCGGCGTTCGTGCCGCGCTGGACGCGGCTCTTCGGGCAACGCTCGCTGGGCTATTTCCGCACTCTTATCGCGCAGACCATCGAGCGGCGGGAGGCTGTGCTGAAGGCCGATCCGGCGGCGGCCCCGCGCGATCTCCTCACCCTCCTGCTCGAGGCCGACGGCCTCAGCCGCAGCGAGATCGAGGACAACATCATTACCTTCATCGGTGCCGGGCACGAGACCACGGCGCGGGCGCTGGGCTGGACGCTCTATCTCCTCAGCCAGGCGCCGGACGAATTGGCAAAGGTCGAGGCCGAGCTCGACGCCCACGATTTCTCAATCGATCCTGCCGGCTGGGGCGACCTGCTGCCCTATACGCGCGCCGCCTTCGAGGAATCGATGCGGCTCTACCCGCCGGCGCCCTCGCTCAATCGCGCCGCCGTCGCCAACGATCGCGTCGGCAACGTGGACATCCCGGCGGGCGCCTCGGTGCTGATCATGCCGTGGATCGTGCATCGCCACAAAAAGCTCTGGGAGCACCCGGGCGACTTCATGCCGTCGCGCTTCCTGCCGCCGGCACGCGCCGCCATCGACCGCTACCAGTTCCTGCCGTTCGGCATCGGGCCGCGGGTCTGCATCGGGCAGTCCTTTGCCATGCAGGAGGGCGTGATCGCGCTCGCGGCGTTGCTCAGGCACCTCCGCTTCTCGTTCACCGGCCCGATTGCACCGCAACCGGTGCAGAAGATCACCGTGCAGCCCGAGGGCGGACTCTCGATGCGGGTCGAGCGCCGGTAGTACGGTTGAGCACCATCGGGGAGGCGCAGGCAGTTTCCCCGAAATTCCGCACTTGACACCATTCTGTCATTTTCGGCCCCGCCGGCGACGTCTGGCGACGGCTTCCTCGCGTGTCGCGTGAGGTCGCAAATTAGCCTCGACAGCGGACGGGTTTAGCGCGGATTCCCGCTCCTGTTTTGCAGCCAAATCGAGCGCGGATTGCTCGCGAATCGCTCGCTTGTGATCGGTATTTTCGCGCTCGGGACTTTTCCCCGCTGTTCACAACTCCTATACTAAATCTAGCTCTAATGGGGTCGCCAAACACTAGGTATGGCCCCTTTAGCGAGTTAGCCGGTTGACGGTCCCGCTGAATCGGACCAGAGATTTCGACGCTGCGGCGAACGCGTTTGGTGTTGGCCGCACCAAGTCCTTGAAGGAGAGCCCGGCAGCGAGACCGGACGCCCTTTTAGGCACGGGGCAATGGTTCGATCCGTGGCGACGGAGCGGACTTGAGTACAGCGTCAAACATCTGGCGAAAATGCCGAAGCGGCGGCAGCGGGCACGTTTGTGTTCCGCATCATTTGGGGACTTGTTGAATGCACATCGAACGTCGGTACACCGAAGCCAATAAGGGCGCTTATGCAGGCATCGAATTCCGCTCGACCACGAGCGAGATCCGCAATCCCGATGGCTCGGTGGTGTTCAAGCTCGAGGGCATGGACGTGCCGGCGACGTGGTCGCAGGTCGCTGCCGACATCATTGCGCAGAAGTACTTCCGCAAGGCCGGCGTCGCGCGCCGCCTGAAGAAGGTTGAAGAGAACGACGTGCCGTCGTGGCTGTGGCGTTCGGTCCCCGACGAGAAGGCGCTGAAGGCGCTGCCCGAGAACGAGCGCTTCGGCTCCGAGACCGACTCCCGGCAGGTGTTCGATCGCCTGGCCGGCACCTGGACCTACTGGGGCTGGAAGGGCGGCTATTTCGACAGCGAGGAGGATGCCCGCGCCTTCTTCGACGAACTCGCCTATATGCTCGCCACCCAGCGCGTCGCGCCGAACTCGCCGCAGTGGTTCAACACCGGCCTGTTCTGGGCCTATGGCATCGACGGCCCCGGCCAGGGCCACTTCTATGTCGACCCCTTCACCAAAAAGCTCGTGCAGTCGAAGTCGTCCTACGAGCACCCGCAGCCGCATGCCTGCTTCATTCAGTCGGTCAACGACGACCTCGTCAACGACGGCGGCATCATGGACCTCTGGGTCCGTGAGGCGCGGCTGTTCAAATACGGCTCGGGCACCGGCTCGAATTTTTCCAAACTGCGCGGCGAAGGCGAAAAGCTCTCGGGCGGCGGCCGCTCGTCGGGCCTGATGAGCTTCCTCAAGATCGGCGACCGCGCGGCGGGCGCCATCAAGTCGGGCGGCACCACGCGCCGCGCCGCCAAGATGGTGGTTGTGGATATCGACCACCCCGACATCGAGACCTACATCAACTGGAAGGTGAAGGAAGAGCAGAAGGTCGCGGCACTCGTCACCGGTTCCAAGGTCGTCTCAAAGCATCTCAAGGCCATCATGAAGGCGGCTGTGAATTGCGAGGGGAACGGGGAAGACTGCTTTGATGTCGCGAAGAACCCGGCGCTGAAGCGCGAAGTCCGCGCGGCCAAGAAGGCGCTGGTGCCGGAGAACTACATCCAGCGCGTCATCCAGTTCGCCCGCCAGGGCTACACCGACATGGAATTCCCGATCTACGACACCGATTGGGACAGCGAAGCCTACCTCACGGTCTCGGGCCAGAACTCCAACAACACCGTCCGCGTCACCGACGGCTTCCTCAAGGCCGTCGAGACCGATGGCGACTGGAACCTCACCGCCCGCAAGGACGGCAAGGTGGTCAAAACCCTCAAGGCCCGCGATCTGTGGGAAACCATCGGCTATGCTGCCTGGGCCTCGGCCGACCCGGGCATCCATTTCCACACCACCATCAACGAGTGGCACACCACCCCGGAAGCCGGCCCGATCGTCGCCAGCAATCCGTGCTCGGAGTACATGTTCCTCGACGACACGGCGTGCAACCTCGCCTCGGTTAACCTCCTGCCCTACCGGCAGAAGGATGGCTCGTTCGACGTCACCGGCTTCGAGCATTCGTGCCGGCTGTGGACCATCGTCCTCGAGATTTCGGTGATGATGGCGCAGTTCCCGTCAAAGGCCATCGCCGAGCGCTCCTACCTCTACCGCACCCTCGGGATCGGCTACGCCAACATCGGCGGCCTCCTGATGACTTCGGGCATTCCCTATGACTCGGCTGAAGGCCGCTCGATCGCCGGCGCCATCACGGCGCTGATGACCGGTGCCTCCTACCTCACCTCGGCCGAAATGGCGGGCGAGCTCGGCGCCTTCGGCGACTACGAGCGCAATGCGCCGCATATGCTCAAGGTCATCCGCAACCATCGCAACGCCGCGCATGGCAATATGGGCGGCTATGAGGGCCTCTCGATCGCCCCCGTGCCGCTCGACCATGCGTCCTTGACCGATCCGGCGCTCGGCGCCCGCGCCAAGTCGGTGTGGGACGAAGCGCTCGCGCTCGGCGAAAAGAACGGCTACCGCAACGCTCAGGTCTCGGTGATCGCCCCGACCGGCACCATCGGCCTCGTGATGGATTGCGACACCACCGGCATCGAGCCCGATTTCGCGCTGGTGAAGTTCAAGAAGCTCGCCGGTGGCGGCTACTTCAAGATTATCAACAACGCCGTGCCGCCGGCGCTGCGCACCCTTGGGTACTCGGAAAGCCAGATCGCCGAGATCGAGGCCTATGCGGTCGGCCACGGCAACCTCAACCAGGCGCCGGGCATCAACCCGTCGACGCTCAAGACCAAGGGGTTCAGCGACGAGAAGATCGCGGCGCTCAACGGCGCCACCAAGTCGGCCTTCGACATCAAGTTCATTTTCAACCAGTGGACGCTGGGTGCGGACTTCCTCAAGAGCCTCGGCGTCACCGCCGAGCAGCTGCAGGACGTCTCGTTCGACCTCTTGAGCTTCCTCGGGTTTTCTAGGAAGGACATCGAGGCCGCCAACATCCATGTCTGCGGCGCCATGACCCTCGAGGGTGCCCCGCACCTCAAGCTTGAGCACCTGCCGGTGTTCGATTGCGCGACCCCGTGCGGCAAGATCGGCAAGCGCTTCCTCACCGCCGAGAGCCACATCCTGATGATGGCCGCGGCGCAGCCCTTCATTTCGGGCGCCATCTCGAAGACCATCAACATGCCCAACGATGCGACCGTCGAGGACTCGAAAGAGGCCTACATGATGAGCTGGCGCCTGGCGCTCAAGGCCAACGCCCTCTATCGCGACGGCTCGAAACTCAGCCAGCCGCTCAACTCGTCGATCCTTGCCGATGAGGACGACGAGGACGAAGAGTCCGAGGCGCTCGAGACCATGCTCGCCGCCAACCAGGCGGCGCGCGTGCCGCAGATCGCCGAGCGCATCGTCGAGCGGATCATCGAGAAGGCGCATGGCCGCGACAAGCTGCCGTCCCGCCGCAAGGGCTATACGCAGAAGGCGATCGTCGGCGGCCACAAGGTGTACCTGCGCACCGGCGAATATGACGACGGCCGGCTCGGCGAGATCTTCATCGACATGCACAAGGAAGGCGCCGCCTTCCGCGCCATGATGAACAATTTCGCCATCGCGATCTCGCTCGGCCTGCAATACGGCGTGCCGCTCGACGAATATGTCGAGGCCTTCACCTTCACCCGGTTCGAACCGGCCGGCATGGTGATGGGGAACGATCGGATCAAGAACGCCACCTCGATCCTCGACTACATCTTCCGCGAGCTCGCCGTCAGCTATCTCGACCGCGACGACCTCGCGCATGTGAGCCCGGATGCCGGCTCGACCTCGATCGGCAAGGGCGTCGCCGAAGACGCCCCGGCCCGCGCCGCGAGCCACGCCCCGGCGCCGGTCTCGGCGCAGTCGGTGGTGTCGCGCGGCATGACCCGCGGCAAAATGCAGGGCCAGAACCTGATGCTGGTCTCGGGCGGCCCGAACCCGCAGTTCAACCCGGTGGCGAGCCTGCAGAGCAACACCGTGACGGCGCTCAAAACCAGCACCGCCTACAAGGCCGAACCGGAAGTCGCCCCGACCACCTTCAACGCCGGCGAACTCCACCCCGTCCCCTCGCCCCCTCCGGGCCAGACGGCCGGCCAGCTCCGCGTCCAGGCGCTGATGCAGGGGTACACAGGCGACCAGTGCAGCAACTGTAATTCCATGCGGATGAAGGTCAGCGGCCACTGCATGGTGTGCGAGGACTGCGGGACCACAACCGGCTGCTCCTGAGTATGCCGACTTGAATCAATAGCTTCTGCTCTGCATCAAGGAAGGGGTCGGATGTGAACATCCCGCCCCTTCTATCATTTGCGTTCTGGCTTTCGCTCGATGGAGCCTGGCCGGAGTGCGGAGACACCACACATCGGAGCGCGTAGGCCAGGCGGCCCGAAGCGCGGTCTCCCTTGTGGAGTTTGGTATCGTGCACTCAAGGCACTTGATCCGCTGGGTCAGTTAGTTCGGGCCAAATATCTGTTGTGATCGTTCGGCACGAGTTAGTGCGCTCGCCCCCCGACCTTGATCGCCCAAGGCCATTAGGGCGAAGGATACCAACATATCGAAGCAATCTTGATCCTATGGTCGCCACGACAGGTCCTGAGGACAATCGCTGGCTTTGCCTATGAATCAGTGCGGCGAACCTTCGAGCAACCACGGATTGCAACGCCCAATATTATTCTAAGTCATCAACCAAAAGGATTACAATAATCCTATGTAGAATTGTGAAAACTATTCTATTCCTGGCTTTCCTTATCAGTTTACATTGGTCGGACGACTTGACTCAATTGAGCTAAATATGCACCGTTCTAGTGTTTGATCGCTCAGCGGAGTCAGAAAGGCCGTGTTTCGTTCATCGCATGAAAGGCAGGTACTACTGGCCGTGGCAGGGCGGAACGGCGGCCCGATAGCAGGGTCGTGCTCATTTGCGGCAAAGGAACTCTGCGGTGGCCGCAACACACCTACTCGACCTGCACGCCTTACGCGCACTCCAAGCGGGTTGTCGAAACCGACTTTGCTGCCAGTGTCTACACGCAGCTTGGCGGCCAACATATGAAGGTAGTCTTCCCAGACGCAAACCGCCTGGTGTCCTTGGGGTTCGGCGCAGTTGCGTTCGCGCCTGTGCTTTTCGGAACCAGTCACGAGTTGTTACGAGTTCCCTCCCGATACCTTAGTGTCTGATCCGAAATTATGGTGAGTGGTATCAGCGGGTTAGCTTGACGGCTGCCCGGATCGTTGATTCAGCGGTTTTGCAACGAACCGAAGGAAATCAACGATGTGGACCGACACCACTCGGGCGCTACATTCGCG
>JANXSI010000655.1 GCA_025352765.1 Devosia sp.
GTTGGCAACTGAGCGCGAACGCCTGTTCGAGTTCTGCCGCAGAACCCTCTGCTGTCGCCCGCTGTCTGATCTGGCATTCCGCCAGTAACGCTACGGGCCAAGGGCGAAAGGCTACCCAACGCTGATCATCGACGAGCTTGACGCATTGAGCCAGCCAACTGCCAGCATCACTGAGCCGATCCTGACCTAGCAGCCCCCATGCTCCCATCCCCAACGCCCAGATTTCTCGCCGACGATTGCCACTCGAGCGCGCATCTTCGAGCGCAATCGCATAGTGCTCCAGGCCCTCGACAGCCCGTCCCCAATCAACCAAGTTGAATGCAAGGACCGAATGAACCCCAGCAAGCTCATCGCGGCCCTTGGCAACGGCAAGTGCGCTTGCAAGGTAGCTCGCGGCGGTAGGCCGCCTGCCGGCCAGGGCCTCGACATACCCTAGTTCCCGATATGCTCTCGCTGCGATCCGCTCGTCGCCAATCTCGCTGGCCAGTTCCGTCGCTCGACGTAGAAGGATCGATCCTTCATCGTCATAGCCACGCACGGCATGGACGAGGGCGGTGCCGAGTTCCAATGCAGCGCGTGCGAGCAGCGCACTATCGGCGGCTCGTTCGGCCTCATTTACTGCACGCCGCAAACAATCGATGCCTGCGTCGAGGAGCGAGCCGATATATGCGTCTGGGGAAATACCAGCGGGTGGCGATGATACCGTTCGGCGTGCCGCACTGCGAAGCGCAGGTGACGGCTTCTCGCCAAGCTCGGTCAGAAAGACCGCTTCGGTCGCCTCGACATGGGCCAGCGAGGCCTCGTGCCGTCCGGCGGCCGCAAGGCTCTTGACCAGAAGAACGTGTCCACTCTCGTCCAGTGGGTTCAATCGCGCGCCTAGCTCCGCCAGACGAATGGCTTCACCGAAATTGCGTGCCGAAAGTGCCTGAACTGTCGCTTGCCGAATTCGTGACTCTGCGATCGCGGCTATGCGCTCACGCTCCACAAGCAGCCAGGTCGCAAATTCAGGCCCGCACCGCGGTTCGATTCCCTTCAGCAAGCTGCCCCTTGTTGCCTCACTGACCGAGCCGTTCTCCAAGTCCCAGACGTCAACCCTTAGGTTGGGTGGGAAGTTGATTTCGATCGGGTCGTTCACAAGGCAAGTCGAGCAGTCGACCGCTTTTCGCAAAGAGGCCAGGCACCAGCGCAGCGATCCGAGTGGATCAGCTGTCTCTGGGAACAATTCCGCCGCAAGGGTTTGGCGATCAATCGGGCGTGGCGTCAACAAGATCCGCGTGAGGAGCGCCCAAGTCTGATGGCCGCGAACGGGCCTGACCTGCCCATCAGCCTCGATGGCCGGATCCCCGAGCAGCCTGACAAAGGTGTTCATCGACACTCCAGTTCACGTCTGGCTTTACGATCGCGCTGAGCCGTTTGACAGACCGTGTGACGTGCCCCGCCAACTTTCTTGCTCAAGCCCACGTCCCGTCAATCGCCGCCCCGGCAACAATGATCCCTGACCACAACAGGAGACAGCAAATGCCGACTTTCATCATCGAACGCGAAATTCCGGGCGCCGACAAGCTCACCCCCGCAGAACTAAGGGACATTTCGGCCAAATCCAACGAGGTCGTCGACGGCCTTGAAGTCCCCTACAAATGGGTCACCAGCTACGTCGCAGGCGACAAAATCTACTGCGTGCATGAAGCGGACAGCGCTGATGTCATTCGGCGTCATGCCAGCGAGGGCGGGTTCCCGGCCAACCTTGTGACCCCGGTGTCGGCGATCATTGGACCGCATACCGCCGACTAACCCTACCGACCCACTGACCCTGCATGTTTCAACCTGACGGAGAAATACGATGAAGCCTGGCGCAATCCGCTATGGACTTTTGTGCTCGATGCTTTCAATCGCGCTGTTTGGAGTTAGTTCTGAGGCAACTTATGCACGCGCGAGATCGAATGCAGATCCGGGTATACAGGCCTGTTACGACTGGTGCGGAGCCCACAACAAGACGATCAAGTCG
>JANXSI010000660.1 GCA_025352765.1 Devosia sp.
ATCGGCAGGCCCTCGAGAAAGCGGATATGTTCGTCGGGCACGTGGGCGCCGATCGCTTCACTGATCTTACGGCCACTCATACCCGGTTCCAGCCGTAGTCCGTACGATTCAAGGGTCTCGGTCCCGCCCTGCATGAGCCATGGCGCCCTCATGGACGGTGCTCGCATAAACTCCAGCATACTTTGCTCATGATTGCCCAGAAGGCAGATCAGGGCCGAGCCTCTGCTCTGGCGACCGAGGAGAAAATCGATCACTTGCGCCGAGCTCGGTCCGCGATCGACGACATCGCCAAGAAGGATAGTCTCGTAGCCGGTATTCAACCGCCCTGCATCGCGCTCGATCGCCTTTTCGATTTCGACAAGCAGATCCAGCCTCCCATGCACGTCCCCGATTGCATAAATCACGTCCTCACTAGACTGCAGGTCGATTCGATCGCGAGATCTCCCTGACGCCTCCCGGGAGCCGAACAGCCGCTTCATGATGGACATCAATGTAGACTCCCGCCAGACCGCCGGCTGGAGACTCGAGCCGTTTCCCCCTGGCGCTCAGATGGCGGAACGGTCTGTGAACAGCCGACTGCGAAGATTGCCAGAAACAGGACCGCAACCGCCTGGATCTCCATGCTGAAATCCACGGTCGAATGCAATCCAACAACAACCACGACGCCGATCCCACCAAGCACCGAAGCAGAAACCTCCGCCCGGGCCCAGTAGGTCGCAACCAGTCGCCACAAGATGAAGACTATAAGCAGCATTGGAATCGACCCGGCGAGGACCCCGAATTCCGACCAGAGCGCCAGGTACGTAGAATGTGATTTGTCCCAGACGAGGTCTACGCTCACCGGCGGGGTGTGAAACAACGGGTAGGCGATTTCGAAGGATCCGGCGCCGTAACCAACCCATGGTCGCGCAACGATCATCTGAAAAACCTGGCGGTAGAGATCGAGGCGAACGTCGAATGAGGACTCGGCTGAACCCAGTCGATCGGCGAGGCCCCCGCCGTAGAGAAACGCGATCGCGCCACCGGCCGCCAGCGTTAGAAACGTTGCGATCGCCACACGACCTGACTTTGCCTTCCATGCCCAAAGAATTGCGACGGCCATGGTGCCGACGATACCGGCAAAAGCGCCCATACGCGATTGAGTGGCCATCAGACTGGCGAGGATCGCAATTTCCCCGGCGACCAGCAGCGCTGCCGAAGACATGTTCCAACGCCGGGGACTGTCTGAACGGCTTCCCGCCATCGCGGCTTCGGCCAGCAGAGCCATCCCCAGCACCAGCCCCAAGGCGAGAAACGTGGCGAACGTGTTTCTATTGACGAACGTTCCTGTCGCCGAACCAAAGTACGTCCATTTCGGAATGCCCATCAACGTGTCTCCCCACTGCGTCAACTCAACGATGGCGAAGAGCGCGTAGAAGACGTCGATCCAGAAGATGACCTGCAGGATGAGGAGCGCTCTGCCAGGTCGTCGTGAGAACTGGGCGAAAAGATAGAACATGAGTCCATAGGCGAGCAATTGTATCGAAACCAGAAGAGTCTGCCCTGGCGCGAGGCTGAGTGTTGGGCTAATCAGTACCTTCGCCGTGCTCGTCAGGAATATCGGCATAAGACCTCCCAGCGGCAGTGACTGGGCAAGCGAAAAGCTACAGAAGACGAGCCACGGAATGGCGACAATGCCTAGTTTCCCAATGCGCATCGGAAACTGGGCGCCGAGATAAATGATCCCCAACCCGTAGACCAATCCAGTCACAGCGATGGCCAGAGCAAAGACGCACCATGCGGTAGGCAGATTTCCACCGATCGGCAGCGGAGAGATGAACATTACCACCAGGAGCCAGACGGTCAGGGCCGACTGGAATTTGCTACGCGCTCGATCGCTCATCGTCTGGAATCCGTAAGGGGCGTCGCTGGGTGAGCGATTGCGAGGCGACGCTGTGAGTGAAGGAAACGTTCCAGATTGCCGCTTGATGGCGTTGCCCGACATGTCGAGTGAGCAGCGCAGGGAAGACTCACATCGACCCGGCGTCCAAAGTTAGCGCGCAAGCGTGGAGGATTGGACATTAGAGCATCTGTCTCAGCGGACGGTGCCGCTAGAAAGGGCGGCCTGTTTGACGGCAGATACAAAGCGCTGCTGATCAGGGGTCGGCAAGGTCTCGACGATTGCGACAACACGATCACGAAATCCCGGATCACTAACATAGCGCTTTGCGATTGAGGCGATGCCACGCTGACTGACAACAAGCATTGCGAGGTCGTGCCGTTCGACGGCCTTGGTCGGCTCGATCGCCACTGAGAAGTTTTCTTCCGTCTGGCCGACGCGCAGTTCCGCGAGCCATTGCTCGTTCGCCCCCGTCTCCCAGGATCTCTGGATGCCGTCGTTGAATTCTGCCGCTCGGCCGAGCTGTCCCGCGGTCAGGCCGTAGATCAACCAGGCATAAGACGACGCTGGCATCTCGTTGGAGCTCTGCTTCGCTGCTGTCATGCAGTGATCGAGGACGCTGGCACGATCCGTTGAGGCCCGAGTGCGCCCAAACAGCGAAGTGGACGCTGCAAGACACTGATCGAGGACGAACTGGTTGGCGACGATCGATAGACCCGTTTCGGGAACGACATTGCGCAAGGCGCCCCATTTCGAAACGTCGTCACCGCCCAGCACTCCATAAGGAGCCGACTCCCGGTAGAGGCAACTGCCGGCGAGCCCGAGAAGCCCGATGCCAACCATCAGGAGAAGAGCAAGGTGAAGCCCGCGACTCATAACTCTCGGACTGCCCTTGAAAGAACCACCGCTACGATCAAAAGGCCTGGCTCACATTTCGGCCCGCGAGGCCCATAGAAGAATCTGAACGATATCAATGCCAGAGATACTACAGATGACAAGTGTGCGATCTGTGCATACCGGACATGTAGCATCGTTAACACTTCGTATATCTTAAGCCTTGACCTGCGCCGCCGCAAAATAGTAACGATTGGGCTTATTGAGGAGCAATGTCATGAAGTCATCGATTGCCGTGTTTTTTGCCGCGTCGCTGGTTGCAGCTTTAAGCACTGCCCCGTCAATAGCCGCGACTTCACTAACCACGACTCCTTCAGCCGTAACGACGCCGGCAGCGCCGACTTTCGACACCGAGCTTGCGTCGGTTAAAGGCGCCTGCCTCGGGGCCACTGCGACCAAGGACGCTTGCGACGCTGCCGTCGCGGCCTATGTGGCGGCCGTGAAGGCCGCGAACCTCGCGCCCGGCGCTTCCGATGATGCACTGGCCACGCTGGTTGTTGCGCTGGCCGAGAATGCTTCCAAGCTGACCCCTGAGGTCCGCACCATCGTCGTTGCCGCGATCCAGTCTGTCGCCCCTGAATTTCAGGACAAAGCCCGCGGTGACCAGGTCGTCAAGATCGCCGACACTGTCGCGTCCGGCCAGGATGTGCAGACTGCCGCGATCCAGGTGCCCGCAAGCCCGACGCGCTAACGCTTCAGAACCTATTGGCTGAATGAGGGCGGCAGTTGATGCCGCCTTTTTCTTTTGGGCAGCCCAATCTCGATACCGCCAGTGTTCACCTCGCCTCAACCATGCTGACGCTGGATCGGCCGACCGGGTCGGTTGCGTAAAATTGCATCTAGTTTTGAGCTAAAGGCGAAATTGGTGGCTGGCAAATTCCCCTCACTTCAACGGGGAACATTCAAATGGCCACCACTAATCGGATCGTGCATTTCGCCCTGGCCGCCGTGGCGGCCCTCTCTGTCAGCCTGGCGGCAGCGCCTCCTGCCATCGCGGCAAATGCTCCGCTCGGCTACCAGCTGATGTGCCTGAAGAACCCCTCCGAATGCAAAGCCGGCGGCGCTGCCAAGCAGAAGGTGTCTCGGAACGAGATGGCGACCCTCCAGGCCGTTAACGCCCACATGAACCGCACCATTCGGCCGAAGTACGACGCAGCCGGTACCGATGTGTGGACCGTCAGCGCCCGCGCCGGTGACTGCGAAGATTATGCGCTCGCCAAGAGGGACGCCCTGATCCGTCACGGCTTCTCGCCGAGCGCCCTGCGCCTTGCCTACGTCAAAACGCGGTCGGGTGAAGCCCACGCAGTGCTCGTCGTCTACTCAAACCGTGGCAAGCTGGTCCTCGACAATTTGACCGGCCAGATCAAGCCGCTTTCCCAGAGCGGGTTGCGCGTCATTTCGATCGCCGGTGCAAATCCGCTCAGCTGGAGCTGAGAGGCGGCAGGCAGCGACGCGAGGCCGGTCACCTATTTGGACGCTAACCATCGGGTAAGGTTAGCGACCTGCTAGTGCCGCCACGTGCTAGAAACGGCCTGCAGGTCAGCAGGTGAGTTTCTCAATTGATGTTTCGACCGACTTTTCTGGCAATTGCCTTTGTATTGGTTGTGGCGTTGAGCTTTGTCAGTGCCAAAGCTTCGGACCTCCCGACCCCGTTGCCTCCGCCGATTGACCCCACCTTGCTTCAGCAGACCCTCGAGCGGTCGGCGGCCCTTTACCTGATCAGGGCGAGTTTCGATGTCATGTCGGTCGACGACATCCTCGCGATCCTCGAGACGGACGCGGCAGAATTGACCAAGAACGGTCCGCAGCCGGAAGTTGCCGCAGCGCTGACCGAAGCGCTCACCGCTGAAGGAAGCTACGCCATCGTGTCGTTGCGCTATTTGATCAGCGCGGGCAGCGCCAACTGGCCGACCGATCGCGACGCTGGTGACTACGAAAAGGACGCGCTCGAAAAGCTTGCCGACATCCAGCATCAGTGGCTGGCGGACGTCCAATCAGGTTCCGATCTTCGACCGCTACTTCTTGGCATCGACCAAATCAACGCCGAAACCGAGGGTCATAAGGATCTGCCGGCGTCGCTGGACCGCTTCGGAGCCCTCGATCAACTCGTCGAGGCCGCAATTGCCTCGACCAAGACGGCAACCTAGTGGTGTCCGCCTGACGTAAGAGTCCGGTTGGGGATTCCTATTGATCGCCGCGCATGCGAGTCTGATGCATGCGCACCGGGATCACCATCACCGTCACGCCGGCTGACCGTCGCCGGCTCGAAGCCATCGCCAAAG
>JANXSI010000685.1 GCA_025352765.1 Devosia sp.
AGCAACAGGCCGCCGCCGGGCAGGACGAAGGTGTAGAGGTCGAATTGCACCAGCTGGCCCGCCGCCGCCGCCCCGTTGAGCAAGGTCGCAAGGGCGGTGGAGGCGGTTTTCATGGGCTTATCTCATTCGAGAATTTCAGGGACTTTGCCTCGGTGAGCCCCGACATGAACCGGGACAGGTCGAGGGAGTCGTCGTCGAACCGGCAAAGCCAAGCGAAGGTGCCGGTCCACGCGAGCGCGGCAGCGGCGGCGGGCGCTGTCGCAAAGGTCACGAGGCCGGTGGCGCCCACGGTGTAGTCGGTACCGGCGACGAGAGGCGTGCCGGCCGCGGTGATCGAGGTCACGGTCGGCAGGTAGACCGGCTCGACGTAGCCGCTTCGAGCCCTCACCAGCTGAAAGGTCTGGCTGGCGCCGTCGCCGGCTCCAAAGCTCTGCGCGGTGGCGGTATTGTCCTCGTCGTCGGTGTAGGCAAAGGCCCCGCCCGACATCATCTGCGCCAAGTAGAACGCCGTCAGCGTTTCCAGTTCAGCGAAGACCGTACCTGTGCCATCGGTCCAAAGGGCGCTTCGCAGGAAATTGTAGCTCAGCTCCCACGTCCACCGGACCGCCGCCCGCTGCGGCAGGATGAGCCGCTTACCCGATATGGCCTCTTGCCGGATCGAGCGCCCCGAAGGGGAACGCGGGATCGGGAAGGCGATACCGGGCAGCGCGGGGAAGGTCGGGAGTGCCATGGTCAGTAACTCGGCCGGAGGGATCGCTGAGCGTTGAACCGGCCAGAGACGGTCTTGGCGAGCGCGTCGCCGTGGGTCTTGAAGAACGCCGCCACGCCGGCAGCGTCGACCGCGTTGACGTGCCAGTGATGCGTGTCGCCGCCGCCCTGAGAGCCGCCGGAAGACAACGCGTCCATTGCCGCACGAAACTTACCGGACTCAAAGGCCGGGATGACGGCCTCCCCCGCGTGCGCCATGATCGGCATGTCACCGGGCAATCCCCATGTACCGACGTTGAGAGAGGCGAGCTGAGCGAGCACGCTGGCCTGCACGCCGGCCGCCGGGCCGAGGGCAGCGGGGCCCATAATCGGGCTGAGGAATGCGGCCGTCCCGGCAAAAGAGACGGCTGCATCAGACGTGATCGCCGAGGCCGAGGTCGCCGTCCCGGCTGCCTTCATTCCGAGTTGACCGGCAATCCACTCGATCGCCATTTTCTCGATCGCCTGGACTGCCTGGTCAGCGAAATTCTCGAAGATGTTCGTCGCGGCCTGCGCCCAGCTCGTCGTGCCGTGCAAGAGCCCGGCAAACTGGGAATGAAACACCGAGGCGATGCTGGTGAGTGACTGCGTCCACCCCGCCACCGAGTCCGCCCGCGCCTTCTGCTCGATCTTGAGCACCTCTGTTGCGTGCTTCTGCTCCAGGTCTTGGATTTTGTTGTTGATCTGCTGCCTCTGGGCCAGCTTGAGGTTGCCGAGGGCTAGCTCCTTTTGCAGCAGATCGAGCTCCGCATGGTACGCAGCGTCCACCGCTGACTGCGTTGAGGCCGCCCACGCCGCGTCGCTGATCCGGTGGTTCTTCACGTCCTCGTCGAGGATCATTTTCTTACGGGCCAGCCCCGCCTGCAGAACCGCGATTTCGCCGTCTAATTTGGATCGGGCGGCGTCGGCCGCATCGGTGGCGGCGGCAGCGGCGCCGGCGCTGTCACCGGGAGGCTTGTATTCCGGCCTTCCATTGCCCGGGACCGTGATCTCCACCATCGGCTTCCTGGTGGCGGGCCCTTCAATGAGGGCGTGCACCTGATCGTGGGCAGCCTTTACCTGCGCCTGAAACGCTTTGACTGCCGCGAATGTAGCGAGAGCCTTCTGGAGTTTTTGATCCGTTGCGCCTTGCGACTCTTCGAGGTCCGTTCCTATGTTCCCGATGATCCCGCCGATGACGCCGCCCGGTAGCGCTCCTATGCCTCCGGCGAAAGACCCGGCTATGGCTCCCGCGCCCGCACCTGCCGCGATGTTGGTCGCGCGATTTGCCAGCGCGTCTAATTTACCCTGCAAAATATCTAGGTTGCCGGCGACCTGAATGGCGAAGGTACCTATGGCCAGGATCCCTTGAGATACCGCGTCGACAATTGCTAGAATATCGGTCTTGATCTTGCTGGCGTCCAGGCCCTCCATGAAGCTCGTCATCCCATCGAGCGCGGCGTCAAGAGCCGGCTTGAATGTCGAGAATATTCGGATGCCTACGCCTGTAAGAGCCTCGTTGAACACCTGGAATTTGTCGGCGGTCTCGCCGAAGGCGTGGGCGGTCTTTTTGTCAAGCTGAACACCTGCGTCGACGGCCGCTCTCGTATATTTTTCAAAGCCCTCCCTGCCCTCGTTAAGAAGCGGGGTAGCCTCGGCGGCGCCGCGCCCCATGAGGGCCATACCCATGGCGGTTTTTGCCGGGCCGTCGGCGTGAGCTGCGTAGGAGTCTGCGATGTCGTTGAGGACGTCCTGAAGGGGGCGGAGCTTACCGTGGGCGTCAGCGTAGGAAACCCCCGCTTCCTTGAAAGCCTCCTGTTGGGCTTTTCCGCCTGAGGCCGCGGCGGCCATCGACCGGGACAGCTTTTCCAGAATGCCCGTCATCATGTCGGCGCTGCTGCCGGTAACGACCGACGCGAACTGCAACGCTGTCACCTGCTCGACGGTTAGGCCGAGCATCTGAGACGTTTTCTCGGCCTTTTCCCCGAGCTCGGCTATGCCCTCCGCAAATTCCCAGACTTTCTCCACCGCAAACGCGACAAGAACAGCCTCGCCAATGCCCGCAAGGTTCTCGCGCAGCTCGTTGATCGGGCCCGTCAGCCCCTCGATTTTTTCCTTCACCTGCGCAACGCCGGCG
>JANXSI010000701.1 GCA_025352765.1 Devosia sp.
CGCAAGCAGCGCAGCCGGCGGCGGCCGCGATCGCCGCAGGAACCGAGTCGTCTGCGATGGATCCCGCCGCAGCCAGTGCGGGGGCGTCCGAGGCAAGCAGCGCGCCGGCCGCGAGTTCCGCAGAGGCTGCTCCGGCGAGCCACTGACGCTAGCGCGTCGCGGCGTCGAGACGTTCCGAGAGAGCGGTCCAATCGCGCAGGGCCATGGCCACCGCCT
Source organism: Devosia sp. (assembly GCA_025352765.1). Lineage (GTDB taxonomy): Bacteria > Pseudomonadota > Alphaproteobacteria > Rhizobiales > Devosiaceae > Devosia_A. Next base: position 217 of record JANXSI010000701.1, read on the forward strand.
GATGCATGTCGAGATAGGTGTAGGTGCCAAGCCGCCCGCCGAAGAGGACATTGGACTCGAGGGCGGCGCGCGCCTTGTAGCGGGCGTAGCGGGCACGATCGGCTGCCGTGTCGATGGGATAGAACGGCTCGTCGGCGCCTTTCGAGAAACGGGGATATTCGCGCACGATCACCGTGCGGTCGGCCGGGTAGTCGCGCTCGGGATGAAGATGGCGGTATTCGACGATACGGGTGAAGGGTACGTCGGCGTCAGCGTAGTTGACGATCGCCGTTCCCTGATAGTCGCCGATCGGCAGCACCTCGGATTGGAAATCGGTGGTCCGCCAGCCGAGCGGGCCCTCGGCATTGTCGAAATACTGGTCGACCGGACCGGTGTAGACGAGGGGCGTGCCGAGCGGCCGGGCCTGGCGCAGATCGCGCCAGTCGGTGTTGAGGCGAATGGTGATGTTGGGGTTGTCCAGCATCCGGTGGAACAGGGCGGCGTAGCCGTCCAGCGGCTGGCCCTGGAAGCGGTCGGAAAAATAGCGGCCGTCGAAGGTATAGCGGACCGGCAGGCGCCCGATGATCGAGGCGGGCAGTTCGCGGGGATCGGTCTGCCACTGCTTGGCGGTGTAGTTACGGATGAAGGCCTCGTAGAGCGGCCGGCCAATGGCGGCGATCGCCTTTTCTTCGAGATTCGCCGGCTCCCGCCCACCTAGGTCCTCGGCCTGCGCGGCAATCAATTGACGGGCCTCGGCGGGGCCCATGGCCCGACCGAAGAACTGGCAGATGGTCGCCAGGTTGATCGGCAGCGAAAAAAGCTGATCGCGATGCCGGCTCCAGCCGCGGAACTGGAAATCGTTGAAGCTGCTGAACCGGTTCAGATATTCCCAGACCACGGCGTTCGGGGTGTGGAACAAGTGTGGACCGTAGCGGTGCACCTCGATACCCGTCTGCGGATCGGCTTCCGACCAGGCATTGCCGCCGATGTGGCCGCGCCGGTCGATGAGGAGGACCCGGAGGCCGCGCTCACGGCTCGCGCATTCGGCGATGGTGGCGCCATAGAAGCCCGCACCGACAACAATGAGCTGCGCTTGCTTCAGATCATCCATGGTGACGATCGACGGCAAAGGCACCGCCAGCGTCGGAGCGAGCCGCGAAGTCTGCGGCGAGGCGGGCAAGGCCAACCTCTTGAGGCGTCGTGGCGCGCCAGCCCAAGAGGGCCTCGGCGCGACGCGGATCCCCGATAAAGCGCGATACGTCGAAGTCGCGCGGCGGGGCCACCACCAGGCCTGAGCGATTGCCTCCAAGCCGGATCGCGGTTTCCGCCAGAGCGAGAAGCGTGGTTCCGGTGCCGGAGACGAATTGAATGGGGGGGCAGGGCCATTTCGCCCGCGGCGAGACACTGTGCGATGGCCAGCACGCCCTGGGCGACATCGTCCACATGGGTCAGGTCGAGCTCCCCCGTGGTTCCGTCGATGCGCAGGGTTTCCCCGCGCACGGCCGCGCCGATGAACGCCGGGACGACTCGCGTGGCATGATCGTCGACCGAGCCGTAAGCGGTGGAAAAGCGCATGATGGCAGTTCGCAGCCCGGCATCACGCGCCTCGCCGCACAAGTGTTCGGCCGCCAGCTTGCTGCGCGCGTAGACGTTCATAGGACTAAGCGGCGCATCCTCGGCGACCGGAAAGCTGGACTGCTGGCCATAGACTTCGCGACTGCTGGCGTAGACCACGAATGGTCGCTTGGGGGCTGCAAGAGCGGCCTCAAGCAGGCGCCTGGTTGCCTCGATGTTGACCTCGCGGCAGCGTGCCGGATCGTTCTCCGCGGGAACGACGCGCGACACGGCGGCGAGGTGGATAACGCCGTCAACGTCCTCGAGGAGCCCGTCGAAGGCCGTCGGGTCGGCGATGTCCACCGCCGGTCGACCTGCCATTGGTCGAAGGTCCAGTCCGACGACGTTTACCGACTGGGTTTCGAGACGGCGAATGATGGCCGAGCCGATCAATCCGGACGAACCGGTGACGACGAGATTCAGATTCTTCATTTATCCTCTGGGCCAAGATCCGCCGGAGTTTTGGGACCCAACGAATTGTTGCCGATTTACGCCTTACTCTAGGGGCGGCGCTCAGTTCCGGCTAGTGTCAGCGCGCATGATTCGACCGCTGCGGAGACGGGACTATGGCTGACATCATCGAACTCAAGGCGACCGATCTTGCGGCGATGCTCTGCTCGCGGGTTTGCCACGATCTTATCAACCCAGTCGGGGCGATCGGCAACGGCCTCGAAGTGCTGGCAGATCCCAACCAGACCGCGATGGCCGAAGGCGCGCACGAGTTGATCGCCAATTCGGCCAAGCATGCCCGCGCCAAGCTCGAGTTTGCCCGGCTGGCCTATGGCGCCTCCTCGACCGCCGGGACCGATTTCGACACGCGCGAATGTGAGCGCGTGGCGCGGCTGCTGTTCGAGGTTGAAAAGGCCGATCTCGACTGGCAGGTGCCGCTGATCCTGTTGCCCAAGCACAAGGCCAAGCTGCTGATGAACATGCTGCTGATCGCCTCGATGGCGGTGCCGCGCGGTGGCGTGGTCAAGGTCGAGGTCACCGGTCCGGCGGGTGAAGAGGTGTTCACCTTCACCTCGACGAGCGATCCCGAGAAGCGGCAGAAGACGCTGATGCCGTCGGGGGCCGAAGGGCTGCTGTCGGGGGCGCCGGAAGACGGCGTCGACGCCCGGGGGATCCAGCCGTTCTACACGGGCATCCTGGCGCGGATGACCGATATGGAGCTCAAAATCGGCATCGAGAACGAGGCGTTCCGGTTCAGCGCCACGCCCAAGGCCAAGGTCGAGGGCGAGACGCCGGCGGCTGCGGCGTGAGCGCGGGCGTTCGCAGATTCAACATGACACGCCGCTTGTCCTCCGCGCTGGTCGTGCTGCTGGCTCTTGGCGGCTGCTCGATGACGGGCATCACCGCGCCGACGGTGACCGGGTCCAGTTCGCCGCGCGAGGTGCCGGTGGTGGACAGCGTCCCGCTCGATGGTCGCGTCATTTCGGACATCAATATCGCGCTCTGTCAGGCCAAATCCACCGACACGCCGCACACTACCGACGAGGCGCTGCGTGCTCTTAGGGTCGCGGCCGCCCAGAAGGGCGCGACCGGGATTGCCAATGTCACGTCGAGTGTCGTCAGCGTGCCGACGGTGAATTGCTTCAGCATGGCGCAGGCGACAGGCATTGCCTACGTACAGGGCTAAGTATTGCGAGCCGCTTGGGTGGCGTGTTTGACCGCGGGCGTGTTCTTATCAAATAGCTAACCATTTCGTAGGGACCTTGGCGCCATAGTCTCGCCACACGTTGATTTTGATCGTCTGGGTTCCGCCATGAAATCGTGTCTCATTGTCGATGACTCGAGTGTCGTGCGTAAGGTCGCGCGGCGCATACTGGAGGACATCGACTACATCGTCGACGAGGCCGAGGACGGCCAAGAGGCCTTCGACAAGTGCCGGCAGGAGATGCCCGATGCCATCCTGCTGGACTGGCAGATGCCAGTGATGGGCGGTCTCGAGTTTCTCAAGCTGTTGCGCGCCTATGTCGGGGGCGGGGCTCCCTATGTAGTGTTCTGTGTGACCGAGAACGACATCGGCCAGATCGCGCTGGCGATGAAGGCCGGCGCCTCCGACTACATGATGAAGCCGTTCGACCGGGACATCCTCGAAAGCAAGTTCTTGCCAAGCCAGGCGCTGGCCGAAGCGGGCTGAGGCTCTCCCGGCCGGGGGCCATTCGACCTCGTGCCATCGCTACTGCGGTATTTACGAGGAGCGAGCCGCTGAAGATCTGCGGATGCTCAGTCGCGCCTCATCAGTTTCTCCTCGCGCCCAGACTTTCATCCAACCTCAGTCGGCAGCAATCAGCAAAAAGCCCCGGACTTTCGTCCGGGGCCCTTCGGTCCGCCGCAACAGTGGACTGAAATGTCAGGCGACGCTCGACTCGGCGAAGACTTCGCTCTCGTCGGGCTCGCGCAGCACGTAGCCGCGACCCCAGACGGTCTCGATGTAGTTCTTGCCGCCCGTCGCGACGGACAGCTTCTTGC
>JANXSI010000714.1 GCA_025352765.1 Devosia sp.
AACCGCCGTCTCGCCAAGGACTTCGAGCAAACCATCGCCTCGGCAACCGCATGGCTCTTCATCGCCTCCGTCCAGTTCCTTACGCGACGGCTCGTAACATCAGGAAATCATGCCGAATAATTTCGAATCGGACTCTTAGAGTCTCATTGTCGCCAGACGTGTAGGCGACCACCAGCGGGGGAAGGTGTCGACCAAAGTCATCGCCCGAATTGTCTGGTAGAGGTTCGTATCCGTCCTCTCGCCGTATCTCCATTGTCATCTTGCCTCGTCGGCCGATCGACTCTCTCTGCCGGCTCAGCTTGACGCGACGGCGACCTTGGTCCGCTCCCAGTGATACCTCGTATATAACCTCGAACAGGAGATCGGCGTTGGCCGCGGCACGTTCCTCTGCGGGGCGATGTTCATGCCAGGCAGCTTGAAAGATCTCGGCAAGGATCTGGAGGAACTGCGACTTGCCCGTGCCATTCTTGCCAAGTAGGCATATTGGAGAAAAGATGGCGTTTTCGTCGCTCTTCGGGGGGCGACGCAACTCGATGTCGAGGCCGTCCAGAAGCCCACCACAACTCGCCGCCTCGAGGATTTTGACGCATTGCTCAGCGCTTCCGTATCATCATCATGGCCAACTTTTCGTCGAATACCTGCTCCAGGGGAGGCTTCGCACCGGACAGTGAGGCGAACACGGCGTCTCTTAAGTCGTCGTAGCTACCGGTAAAATCACGTTGTAATTCTTCGAAAGTGACGGTGCCCTTATACGGCCAGCTCTCGAGCTTTGTGTTCAGGAAATCTGCGGCGGTTGTCATGGCAGTGCCTCGCTTGATTCTCTTGGTTTTTGCCTTCGGTGCGGCTTCCCGCTCGGTCCGGATGCGCTCGAGGAGTGCGCTTGCGGGCTCATCTCCCGGATTCTGGGGAACGAGTTCGCCGCGGAAAGCCTTGGCGAGTATCGCCTTGTCCAGTTTACCTACCAGTTCCAGCGCGCGCCTTGCCGCTCTGGATAGTCGATCGATTTTGGCGAAGGCGGATTCGATGCGGCGGACGATTTCGCGTTGTTCGAGCTCAGGCGCCAATGGGACTGGGTAGGAGGCGAGTCCTTCGCGCCCGATATGCTGTATGTTTACCCCTTGAGTACTGGAGACAAACCGGCCAGCTCGAGCGGTCAGCAGAAAATAGTAATAGAGGTACTCGGACGATGACCGATGCGGCTGAACTCGCAAAAGAGTGTTCTGGTAACAGCAATCGGCGATCTCTCCACGCCAGATGGCCGGCTTCCCAACCTCTCTTGCGCTTCCAGAGCCCTCGTTCAACAACACATCCCCTACCTCAAGCTTGAAACGCTTGAAGTCTGCATCATCGAAATTCATCTCTTTCACATCGCTCGTATCGACTCCCTGCCAGGTAATGTTTGCTGATCGGAGGTAAGGGCGCATTTGCGGCCCCTCATGGTTCTTCGGCGATCGTTGCCGACCCAAACCAACACGCCCGACTTGATCCGTGCGGCACCAGGACCAAGTTTCAGGCACGGACCAGAGGGGAGTCACATCAGGATCAGCATCGAGTGTTGCGACACTGGTCCCTTGGTCGTGGTCGGACGTCATCCCGCCGCTGAAGGCCCTGCTGAGCACGGCCTGCTTGAAGCGAGAGACAAGCGTTTCGATGCGGGACAGTTCGGTGCGGGCGAGGGCGGATTTCGCGTTCAGCGCATCTAGCTTGTCCACGATGCGCTTTTGCTCGGCCAGGGGAGGGAGGGGGAGTCCCAGTCGCTTCAGGTTACCCCCGGAGATTCGTTGCCGGGTTGTCCCCCCGGCCTGCGCTAGGATTTTCTGACGTGACACAGGTGAATTGATTGCCCGGACAACCCACTGCGGCGACACCAGTTCGGTCCCGCTACGAAATACCAGCACGTCGACGACAGTGACAGCCGCCTGACCAAGGCCCAGGAAGATGCAGGCTCTTCCTAGGGGGTCAGGCATGCGAGCGATGAGAACGTCACCGGGCTCCAAGAATGTGCAACCGAGTTGCTCCGCCCTCTGAAGCGTTAGGTATCGATCAGATCTGTTTCGAAACTCCCCATCCCCGACGTCTGCCAACTGGGTCAGCCGGACATCGCCAATGGGGTCCTGATCCTTAGTTTCCACCCAGTCGCCGTCGGTCACGATGCCGTTCGACGACACCAATGCTTCCAGCGTGGTCTCAGTCCAACCGTTCGGCAGTTCACTCATTCGGCCGCCCCCGTAACGTCGTCGCCCAATTCCGCCATCAGAGCCTCAATCTCCAGTGTGGCCACTTGCAGATGGCCGAGAATTGCTGCGGCGATGTCGTCGGGTTCGGTGAGTCCTTCTTCCGCCTCTTCCTCCGCCTCGCGCAGCCAAGAAATATCGAGGTTGTCGTCGCGTGCTGCAATCTCTTCGCGGGCGAATTTGCGCCAGCGGCCGTTCTCACCCTGATCAGGCCCGCGCTCGGTCCCATAGGGGCTGCTCCCGAAGGCTTTTTCGAAGCCCTCGAAATGCTCCTCGGTCAGCGGCGTCGTCTTGCCGAATTTCGGCATCTGGGCGCGCTGATCATAGATCCAGACAGCCTTGGTATTGCCGGACTCTGTTTTGCCGCGAGTGAGGAACAGAACGTTGGTCTTGACCCCCTGCGCGTAGAAGATGCCGGTTGGCAGGCGGAGGATGGTGTGGAGGTCGCACCAGTCCATCATCATCTGGCGAAGCGCCTTGCCGCGTCCATCCTCGAACAGGACGTTGTCGGGCACGACGATCGCCGCGCGGCCGCCGGGCTCGAGCGCGCGGACGCAATGCTCCACGAAGGGGAGCTGATACGAGGAGACGGTGGCGGTGACAGAGAGGTCGCTCCGCGTCGGCGCGCCACCGGCCGGGCCGAAGGGCGGATTGGTGAGGATCAGGTTCGCCCGGCCGAGTGCTGTGCCCTTGTCCGAGAGTGTATCGCCGAGGTCGACATGATCACTGTCTAGATCGTGGAGATAAAGGTTCATCAGTAGCAACCGGAGGGTGCCCGGCACGTTCTCCATGCCACGGAAGGCCCCGTGCTTCTGGAACTCCTGTTGCTTGGGGCTAAGGGCGAAGTACTCGTCGGTGCGCGCCCGCATGTAGCGGTCGGCGGCGATGAGAAACCCGCCGGTCCCTGCAGCAGGGTCCTGGATGACCTCGCCGGCTTTCGGCTGCATCAGGCGCACCAGCACGCTGATCAAGGGGCGCGGGGTAAAATACTGGCCAGCGCCGCGCTTAGTTTCTTCAGCGTTCTTCTGCAGCAGGCCCTCATAGAGATCGCCGAACTGGTCGCGCTCCTCCGAGAACCAATCGAGCTCGTCGATGGCGGTGACTAGTGTGGTCAGGTTCTGCGGTTCTCGGATGAACGTAGATGCGTTATCGAATATTTCCTGCACCATCTTGGGCAACAGCCGGGCATCGGCGTACTGCTTCCGCTCCTCGGGTGATGCGGTGTCCGCGGGGGGAAGAACTAGCGCGTCGTCCTTGCCGAGGCGCGTGCTGACGGCGCCCAGGGTCACTAGGGTCTTGCGATAGAGCTCGAGCTTCGCCAGCCCATTCGCGTGCACAAGATCGGCCCAGCGCATGCCCGTGGGCAGGCTGCCGGTCTCGCGGTTGCGCTCGACCATCATCTTGAGGAACAGGAGGTAGGTTAGCTCGGTCACGTATTGCTGGTAGGTGATCCCGTCCTTTCGCAGGACGGTGCAGAGACGCCAGAGTTTCTGGACGATGGAGTTGGCGTTCATGGCTGCAATCTTTCAGTCGCGAGATAGGTGAACTGCTTGTAGCGCGAGGGGCGCAGGGGTCAACTCAGGCGGCGGAGGGTTCCCAGATTGCCTGGTTGAAGGCGTGCAGGATGTCGTCGAGCCCGCCGTCGAAGTCATCGGAGATGCGCTTGAAGCCGCCTTTGTCGGCGAACACGCCCTGATCGAGGAGCGTCGGATCAGCGACCGGCTTGTCCTTGAGGGCGCGGCCGATGCGGCGCAGCCAATCCTTCTGCTTTTGAGTCCACTGACGCGACTTTTCGATCCTGAGGATCGCGTTTTCCACCCGCAAGGCATAGGGGACCAGCGGATCGCCGAGGGCCGCCTGCCGGACGAAACCGATGATGTGGGCAGCGATGTCGGCGTTGCGCGCCTTGCCATAGGCGGCGCGCAGCATAGCCTCGGAATAATTCTTTTCGTCGAGGAGGCCTGCAAGCTCGGACAACTCCTTGCGCGTCAGATCGCGCGGACGCTGGACCACGGCAATGAGGGCAGGGAGCAGGTTCATGTTTTCGCGGACGAACCGCTCGAAGCCGGTGATGTAGTCCTCCGGCGTGGTATTCTTGCCGAATATTTCTTCGATGCGGAGAAGCTCGTCTTCGTGGGTCGAGATCACAACGCCGTCGTTGTTGCGGCCAGCGCCGCTAGGAGGGCGATCGAGCAGTTCGACCGCGCGCGGATGGGCTTTCAGCCAGCCCTGAAGTGCAGCGCCCGCCAAGGCGGCCAGACGTTGAATGGCTGCCTCCGGTGTCTGGCCCGTGTGGTGTTCGAAACTCGCGCGCGTTTCCTCGTCCATGCGCTTGGCCAGCGCCCGCATGCGCACGATCACCTGTCCGGCCACCCAGGTCTTGTCCTCGTTGGTGACTGTGCTCTCGAGGTCTGTGACTAGCTGGCCGAGTGAGATGTCCGGCTTGACCACGATGGGGCGCATGTCGGTCATCTCCTGCAGCTCGGCATAGAGATCGACGGCATCGAAGATGCGGAAATACTCTTTGCCGATCTCCGGGCAGAGTCGCGTGGCGCGGCCGATCATCTGGTCGTAGAGGATGCGACTTCTGACCCGTCGGACAAACACCAGATTGCAGATCGACGGCACGTCGATCCCGGTGGTGAGCAGGTCGACGGTGACGACGTATTTTGGATACGGATCGTTTTTGAATTTCAGGATCAGGTCGTCTTGCCTGTCGACTTTGCCGGTGATCTTCATCACCATGCCGTGCGGCACTGCGTCCTTGCCGTGCTCGTCTTGCAGTTCCTCGACCAGCAGCCGGACGATGTCGTCGGCGTGGGTGTCGCGGGCGGCAAAGATCAACGTCTTGCCGGGCCTGTCCGGCGGGATCTCGGTGGCGATGGCACGGCAGACGATGCGGTTGAAAGCCTCTGAATATACCCGCTTGTTGAAGTCGGCGACGTCGTAGTCCAGCGGTACGTCATCAGGCAGTTCGAACAGGTCGATCTGGCCCGTTGTTCTGTCGATGATCTCGACTTCCTCGCCACCTTCGTAGTGAATGCCAGCCTCGGACAATGCCGTGGTGATGCGCTGCGGCGGCAGGTGATCGTTGAGGTACCCTTCGACGACGGCCTGGCGGTACCCGTAGTGGTAGATGGGGTGGCCGAAGATCTCACGGGTGTGGAGTGCCGGTGTCGCGGTCAGCGCGACCTTCACGGCGTCGAAATAGTCGAGGATCTGCCGATAGGCCGACTGGTAGTCGTCAAGGTTGCGAAAGCCGATGTCGCTCTCGCGAAGTTCCGCGTCGAGGGTGTAACCCCGATGCGCCTCATCGACGATGATGCAGTCGAACGTACCGGGTGTCGGGCGCTTGGCGGGGTCCGGTTCATTGAGCACGCGGGCGATCAGCGACTGTATGGTCGCGACCTGAACCTGGTCCTCTGCCTCCGGTACCTTAGTGTCGAGCCCGGAGACCTTGTAGATCTGGGCGAAGTTCAGCAGTCCCTCGATCTCGGTGGTTTCGAGCGCGTCGGTCGTCTGTTTGGCGAGGGCTTTGCGGTCAACAAGGAAGAGGATGCGGCGGAAGCGCTTGTGTTTGAGCAGGCGATACATGAGCGCGATGCTGGTGCGCGTCTTGCCTGTG
>JANXSI010000736.1 GCA_025352765.1 Devosia sp.
CGGCGAAGCGCTTGCCCACCATGCCGCGCAGCAGCGCCAGATTGGCGATGGCCTCGACATTGGCGACGCCGTGCAGGTGATGCGTCATCCCCATGCCCCAGGCGAACACGGCGTTCTGCGACTTTGCGTAGATCGACGCGATGGCCTCGATCTGGTCCTGAGTGAGGCCCGAAGCGGCCGTGATCTCTCCCCAGCTCAGCGCGTCGAGGTCGGTGCGGAAGGCGGCAAATGCCTCCGCATGATCGGCGATGAAGCGAGTATCTTCGGCGCCGATGGCCAAAACGGCCTTGGCGAGCCCTTTCAGCACCGCAATGTCGGAGCCGATGCGCGGCTGCAGATACGCCGAAGCGATCTCGGTGCCGCCCGAAAACAGCGACGACGGCGATTTCGGTACGGCGAACTTGACAAGGCCCGGCTCTTTCGCCGGGTTGATCACCACCACCTCGCCGCCCCGCTCGCGGCAGGCCTTCAGCATGTGGATGAAGCGCGGATGGTTGGACGACGGATTGGCGCCGATGACGAAGATCAGGTCGGCGCCCGTCAGGTCGTCGAGCTCGATGGTGGCCGTGCCGGTGCCTACGGTGGTCTTGAGGCCTTCGCTCGTCGCCTGGTGGCAATAGTACGAGCAGTTGTTGACGTTGTTGGTGCCATAGGCGCGCGCCAGCAGCTGGAACACGAAGCCGGCCTCGTTCGACGAGCGGCCGGAGGAATAAAAGAAGCTGCGGCCGGGATCGGTGACTTTGAGACGCGCCGCGGCGTGGGCGATGGCGAAATCCCAGCTCACCGGGATGAAGCTGTCCGCCCCGGCGCTCTTGAACACCGGCGTATCGAGCCGGCCAAGCCGCTCCATCTCGCGGCCTGACAACTCTTTCAGCTCGGCGATGGGATGGGTGAAGATGGCGTGCGGGATCGCCGGTTTCACGTCGCTTGACTGCGCCTGCACCGACTTGTTGCAGACCGAGGGAAACTCGCCCAGCTCATTGGTCATGCCGCCCTTCTGCCCGCCCATGCCATAGGCGCAGGCCTTGCAGGCATTGCGGCTGGTCAGGGCCTTGGCGGCCTTGCCGGGCCCCATCTTGCCGATCGTTGCGAGCGTATAGAGGACCTTCTTGGGCCCACCCCCGACAATGCGCCCAGCCTCTTTGGCGTCCATGAGCTTCCTCCGCCAGCAAGCTTACGTGCGCCGCCCGCTCTCGCCAAGCTGTCGTTCCGAAACGTCTGGCAATCAGGCAGCGCGTGCCGTTTGCCTAGAACCCACCGCGAAACGGCCGACAAGGCCGTCGAGATCGTTGGCCTGCTCTTCCGTTTGGGAGATCGCCGCATTGATCTCCTCAACCAGCGCCGCATTGTGCTGCATCATTTCCTCGAGTGAGCGGAACGCCTCGCTGATCGATGCGATCGCCCCGACCTGTCCGCGACTCTGCCTGGCGATCCCGCCCAGCAACTCGCCGTTCCGGTCCGCCGCAGCGACCATCGAGGCGAGCAGTTCGCCCGTCGACGAGACGAGCTTCGCGCCCTCGGCAACATAGCCGCCGCTTTCCTCGATAAGCGCCTTGACGTCCGCGGACGCCCCGGCCGCCGATTGCGCGAGCCGTCGAACCTCGACCGCGACGACGGCGAAACCCTTGCCGGCATCGCCGGCGCGGGCCGCTTCGACCGAGGCGTTGAGGGCAAGGAGGTTGGTCTGGAAGGCGATGTCGTCGATCAGCCCGATGATGTTGGAAATGCGTGCCGACGATCCGGCGATCTTCTCCATGGCCAGCGATGCCTTGCCCAGAGCTCCCGCCGTCTCCTGAGCAGTGCTCGAGACCATCTCGCCATTGCGCGCGGCATCGCCGACCAGGACGGTATTCTGGTTGACGATGTCGGCGATGTGCCGGACCGCCCCCGTCGTTTCGCTGATCGTCGACGTCTGGCGCGCCGTGCGGTCGGCGAGGTCGTTTGACCCGCTGAGGATTTCGCTGGTCGCGGTTCTGACCGCCGACGAGCTGGTGCGCAGGTGGCTGACCATGTCCTCGAGCCCGTCCACGGTATGGTTGAAGGTCGTGCGCAACTGCTCGAGTTCGCCGGCGAACTGCCCCTCGATGCGGCAATCGAGGTTCCCCGCTGCGAGCGCGGCAAGCGAACGGGACAATGCCTCGACCAGCCGCTGCTGGGCCCTTGCGGCGTCGGCAACCTGACGCAGGCCGTCCTCGCGCGCCTGCGCCGAGACGCGTTCCATCTGCGCCACCTCCGCCTGCCCCGCCGCCTTCAGCCGGTCGGCTGCCTCGAGCCGTTCGACCGTGCGGTCCTTGAGGTAGGCGACCGAACGCGCGATGGCCGAAATCTCGTCGCGTCCTCCGGCATTGGTGATTGCCGCCCCTGGCTTCAAATCGGCAACGTCGGTGATGTCCTGCTGCAGCCGCCTGATCGATCTCAGGATCGAGCGGATGAACACGAAGCAGACGCCAAACACCAGCAGTTCGAGCCCGCCGGCGATCGCCAGCATCGTGGCGAGCCGCGTGACAAACCCGTCGATGCGCATCTGCAGCAGCCGCGTGAGTTCGACGTTGACGGCGTGATTGAGCTGGTCTGCGGCGTCCACGAACGCCCGCTGCGTCTTGTCGACGGCATCGAGGTCCGGTGCCGTGCCGTTGCCAATTGCCAGGCTGGCTTTGCTCGTCGCATCGGAGAAAGCAGCCGCGGCGGCGGTGTAGGCTTCAGTGCTGGGTGTAAGGTTCGACTTGACCAGACCGTCGGCATTTCCGGCAATCGCCGACGCAAGCGAGTTTTCCGTTCCCTTGGCCATAGCATCGAACGCACCGCGAGCCGCCTCGAGGCCGATCCGGCCGTTCTCGTCGGGCGTCGCGGCCACCGAGGTGATCCGGAGCTTCAGCCCGGCACTGGCGTCGACGGCGGCGGGCAGCTTCGTCACCAGCATGTCCATGACGTAGAAACTATCCAGGTCCGGATCGAGG
>JANXSI010000737.1 GCA_025352765.1 Devosia sp.
TCGCCGGACAAGCCGTGAGCCTGATCGTGCTGCCGCTGATGCTGTTCCACCAGATGCAGCTGATGGTCTGCGCCTCGCTGGCCCGGCGCTACGCCTCGCGCCCGCTGCCCGTTGCGGCAGAATGAGGCGTGGCCTTGCCACAGGCGGTGTCGGGCGTGTGAGCCGCCGGGGACCAGGCAGTCGCAGGGCCGAGTCGACCGGAGTGTGCGGGCGTCCGCTGCTGCTCGAAGCCTCGGCCAATGTTGTCTATTGGCACGCCGCCTGACCTCCGGTGCGAGATTGGCCCATCGCAAGCGGGAGGTGATCATGCGCGTTCTGACAGGGGCACTCTTAACGTCGTTGATCGCGGTCGGAACCGCGCAAGCGGTCGACAAGGTGCAGATCGGCGACAAGAACGTGTTCCCGGAAAGCCTGACGTCGACGGCGGACGGCACGCTCATTGTCGGCAGCATCGGGACCGGCCAGATCTTCCGTGCGGCACCGGGCGCCGCTGGCGCCGACAAGTGGATCGACGCGGTGACCGAAGGGCCAAGCGCGGTGCTGGGCGTGTTTGCCGACGAGGCCAACAAGACGCTCTGGGCCTGCTATTCGGACCTGGCTCTGTTCAGCGGCAAGGCCGGCAAGCCGTCGATGCTGCGCAGCTATGACCTGTCGAGCGGCGCTTTGAAGACAGCGGTGCCGCTGGGCGACGGCACGTTCTGCAATGACATTGCGACCACCGCCGACGGCACCGCCTACGCCACCGACACGGCCGGCGGCCAGGTGTTCCGGGTCAAACCCGGCGCGACGGCGGCCGAACCCTTCTTCAAGGATGCGGCCCTGGCGAGCCTCGATGGGCTGAGTTTCGGGCCGGATGGGGCGCTGTATCTGAACGGGGTGTCGACCGGGAAGCTGTTCCGCCTGGCGATCAGCACCGATGGCACGGCCGGCGCGCTCACCGAACTCAAGCCGTCGGCCCCGTTCAAGGGCCCGGATGGCATGCGGTTCGGCGACGATGGCGTCCTCTACCTCGCCGAAAACGGCGCGGCGCAGATCGATGCGATCGCCATTTCCGGCGATGCCGCGACAGTGACGCCTCTCAAGACCGGCGGCTGGGACACGCCCACGGCGGTGACCAAGGTGGGCAAGACCATCTGGGTCAGCGAGGCCAAGTTTTCGAAGATGGGGGGAACCGAGGACCCGGGCCAGTTCTGGGCCTACGCCCTCTCCCTCAACTAGGGCAGAGGAGCCACGGGGGCTGGTGCCTCGGCCGGCGTCCTCAGTGGCTGCGACGACCCGGACCTAGTCCAGGCCCGGCAACGGCGCCCCAACCAGCGCCAGCGCGATGGCATCGTGGCGCTGCCTTGGCCCGGGGACGTCGTGCGGACCAAACCCCTGCATGGTATTGACATGCAGTTTCAAGGGGATCGGCTGCACGCCCAGTACGTCGCTGAAGCCGCCTTCCCGGCCGGTGAGAACGACCGGCGCTTCAGGGTCGTGGGCTTTGAGGGCGTCGATCAGGTCGCGGACGCGAATGCCGGAAAAACTCGGTGCCCCTGACGGGCCGTCTGCCTTTTCCATATGTTCCCCCGAACGAGCGACGACCGCTCGGCCTGCACTGCCATACGGCTAAGGATACGGCAGGGCCTTCCTGCTCCGCACCCCCTGTTTGAGGGGAATCGACGCGGCTCCGCCCCGGGATCCCGACTATTTCCGCTCGAGAACACAATTCGGCGCTGTCACTGGCGAGCTTGCAAATGGCCCACGGGGCAATTATCCAAGTCCGTAGAACTACTTGCTAAGACAGATGCACCCAAGCGCTGGACTTGTACTGGAGGATCCGGGCCCCCGGGTCGTGCAAACGACCAATCTGGTCTTCGTTGAGCTATCGCTTGACCCTGTGGCGACGCGGGCGGCGCTTCCTGAACTGCTTGAGCCAGCCGACAATGCGAGCGGGTTTGCGCTTTTCTACACTGCAGACGGTTCGGCGGACGGCTCTGCCGGGGCGGGGAGCGCGTTCTATGCCGGCGTCTTCCTCAAGGGCCGGGACGCTCCCGACGGATCTCCGGGAATCTTCGTGGCACAGGGCTACTACGCCCACGACTTGGTAACCCTGGAGTTTGCGAGGAGCTACAACGCCCGGTTCAGCGCAGGCCAGGCGGCGATAGACGTCGACGGCGAGTTCATCAAGGGCCACGGCGGTCCGGTCGGTGGCAGTGCTGTGAAGTTCGCGGTTGGGCTTCAGCCAGACAAGGCGCCGCTCGCGCTCGGTACGCATCAATACTTTGGGGAAAGGCCGGGCGGCCTAACGACCTATTCTGTGGCCTTTGCGGCCCGCCTGTTCGAATGCAAGACGCTGTCGTTCGAGATTACAGCCGCAGCGTCGCAGCCTCTGAGGCGCCTGCTGAAGGGAGCCCGTGTCACCCGGTCGAGCTTTGCCCCCAATGCGCCGCTCTACTTCAGCGCGCCGAGGCCGATCGAGGCGCATGAGCGGGTTTCGCTGCCCGACGCAGCGCACTCCGCAGTCGTCGATGTGCTGGGGGGGCTTGGGCGGGGCGCGATCGTCGTCGATGGCGAAGGGCGCGTCCTGTTCAGCAACGAGCTGGGGCGACTGGCGCTGGGCTCGCTGCTGAGGTCGGGGCGGATCGAGGTGACCGAGCCGGCGATGCGGGCCAACCTGATGCGACTGATCCGCGATGCCGCCAATGCCCGGGGTGAAGGCACCGATCTGCGAATGGTCGCACGGACGGCCGATGGCCGCGGGCTGATCATCCAGGGCGCCACCTACAGCGGCGGCTGGAAAGGCCAACCGACCGCGCTCCTGCTCGTCGGCGATCCCCGCGGGCACTCCGACGCAACCGCCCGGCAGGGGCTCGAGCTCCTCGGCCTGACCCCGGCGGAGGCGCGCATCGCTGCCGAAATCGGCAAAGGCCACTCGGCCCGCGCGACGGGGCAGACACCGGGGCTGGCGGAAAGCACGGTGCGGTCGGCCCTTAAGGCGGTCTACGCCAAACTGGACATTTCGAACAAGACCGAGCTGGCCAACATCCTGAGCAAGCTCTGAGCCGGCCCGGCGGACCGCTCGACGCAGCCCGGGCGGCGCTTCCTTAGGCGCGCCGCATGGTGCGGATGGCGCCGGCCTGCGGATCGTAACCGCGGGCGGCGAGCAAGAACGCCACGACCGTGCAGCCGAGGACCACCGCGAGCGACAGCCATTCGATCTTGCCGTAGGCGGCGAAGCGGATCAGCTCGACCGCATAGGTGAAGGGGTTAGCGTTGGCGAGATACCAGATGGCGTAGGCACCAGCCTCGCGCAGCTTCCACAGCGGGTAGAGCGCAGCCGACAGAAAGAACATTGGGAACACCACGAAGTTCATCATCCCGGCGAAGTTCTCGATCTTGGGTGTGTAGACCGAGACCAAGAGCCCGATCGAGCCGAGCATCAGCCCGACGAGGACCACTGCCGGCAGGATGTAGATCCAGCCCAGGCCCGGGAAGCCGAAGCCGAGGATGCGCGATACGGCGACGAAGGCGTAGGCCTGGAGAACGGACAGGATGGTCGCCGCGGCGATCTTCGAAAACAGCAGGAAGTTGCGCGGCAGCGGCGTCACCAGCATCACCCGCATCACGCCAGCCTCACGGTCATAGACCATTGACAGCGCCGACTGCATGCACTGGAACAGCACGACGATGCCGATCAGCCCTGGCAGCACATATTCCTGGTAGGGCACATAGGTCCGGTAGGGCGGGATGATCGATACGCCGAGCAGGTCGTGCAGACCCGCCGCGAACACCAGGAGCCAGAGCAGCGGCCGCACCAGCGCCGAAATCAGCCGCTCGGTCTGGCGCAGGAACTTGGCGATCTCGCGCCAGGCGATCGCCGAAAAGCCGACCCAGTAGCGGGCCAGCAGCGGCAACGCGCGCGAATCGGACTCGGCTATTGCGGTGCTTGACACTTGGACTCCGGTTGATCGACGCCGAGACTGTCGAGGTCGTTGAATTCGTGCTGAAACTCGTCGAACGGCGCGGCCCCGACGGTCGAGTTGCTGGTCGACAGCACGATGGGCATGCGAAGCTGCCGGTCCCACGGACGGAAATCCATGCGCACGCCCTTCGAGCCGTCGAGCGTCAGCCGTTTGCCCTTGAGGTAGGCATCGATCTTTTCGGGATCGCTGGAACGCGATTTCGCATAGGCCGTGGCAATCGCCTTGGCGGCCATCCACGCGTCCCAGTCATAGCCGGACATCACGCGGTGGCCTTCGGCATCGCGCTGGAAGCGGAGCGTCACCTGCGTGGCGCTGTCCTGGTCCCACGACCAGTGCCATTCGGC
>JANXSI010000742.1 GCA_025352765.1 Devosia sp.
TCGCGGCTACGCCCTCGCCATCCTCACCGGGGCGCTGACCTTCAAGAACGTCAAGCCGGCAGTGCTGCGCGAGGTGGTGACGCGCGAGGTCGACCCGCATCTGTTTGCGCTCAGCTACGACTATGTCGGCGATCTCGGCGAAACCATTGCGCTCATCTGGCCGCACCACGGCGCGACCGAGGACCTGCCGTCGCTGACCGAGCTGATCGAGCTGTTCAACACCACCAGTAAGAGTGCCTTGCCGGCGCTGATCGCGTCGCTCCTCACCCGCGCCGCGATCAACGAGCGCTGGGCGCTGGTCAAGCTCGCGACCGGGGCGCTTCGGATCGGGCTCTCGGCGCGGCTCGCGAAGACCGCGCTCGCCAACATGAGCGGCAAGGATTTGCAGGCGCTCGAAGAAATCTGGCACGGCATGGAGATGCCCTACACGGCGCTCTTTGCCTGGCTCGACGGCAGCGGCGAGCGGCCCAACATCGACCACACGTCGCGCTTTCATCCGATGATGCTCAGCAATCCGATCGACGAGGCCAAGGATCTTGCGGTGCTCGACCCCAGGGACTTCTCGGCCGAGTGGAAATGGGACGGCATCCGCGTGCAACTGATCCTCGGGCAGGGCAAGGTGTCGCTGTTCTCGCGCACCGGCGACGACATCGCCGCGGCCTTCCCGGATCTGGTCGACAATGTCTTCGGCGAGGCCGTGCTCGACGGCGAATTGCTGGTGGGCCACGCCTTCGAGGCGGCGCCGTTTAACGATCTGCAGCAGCGGCTCAACCGCAAGGTCGCCACACCGAAGCTGCTCGCCGACTATCCGGCGTTCGTCCGCGTCTACGACATGCTATTCGACGGGGCCGAGGATATTCGCACGCTGCCCTGGACCGAGCGGCGGGAGCGACTCGAGCTGTGGCTCAAAAAGACGCCGCAGACCCGCCTCGATCTCTCCGAGGTGCTGCGCTTTTCGAGCTGGGAGGAGCTCGGCGAGTTGCGGCGGCGGGGCGCTGCGGAGCATGGCCACGAGGGCGTCATGGTCAAGCTCAAGACGTCTCCCTATGTGCCGGGCCGGCCCAAGGGACTGTGGTTCAAGTGGAAGCGCGACCCCAATGTCGTCGACGCGATCCTGATGTATGCACAGCGCGGCCACGGCAGGAGATCGTCGTTCTATTCGGACTACACGTTCGGGGTGTGGAAGGGCAATGAGATCGTCCCCATCGGCAAGGCATATTTCGGCTTCACCGACGAGGAGCTCAAGCAGCTCGACAAATGGGTGCGCAACAATACCGTGCAGGCGTTCGGGCCGGTGCGCGAGGTGAAGAAGGAACTGGTGTTCGAGGTGGCCTTCGACAGCGCCCAGCAATCGACCCGCCACAAATCGGGCGTGGCGCTGCGCTTCCCGCGCATCAACCGTATCCGCTGGGACAAGCCGGTGGGCGAGGCCGCAACGCTCGAGGACATGATGATCTTTGTGGAGGCCAGCTGATGAGTTCGCAATCGATCCAGCGCAAGGTGGAGGCCTTGACCCGGCAGATGGCCGAGGCCGCGGCCGCCGACGATTTCGAACTGGCGGCGCGGCTGCGCGACCAGATCGAGCAGCTCAAGGGCCCGTCGGTGCGCCAGCCGCCGCCCGGACAAATGGGGCTTGGAACCAACATTCCCGTGGCGGCGCCGCCCAAAGGATGGACCCGGCCGGCCAAGCCGGACCCCATGACAACCAATGTCAGGCCGCGCGGTCGCGGCCGTTAGGAAGGAAATCGCAACCATGCCGCGGGTTTGGCGCGAGTTTTCCGGTGATTGCGAGGGGTGTTGGGGTCAGTTGTTTACCATCGGAGCCGCTAGACTTCATCCAAACGCAGGGAAGGTGCGCGACAGCCGCGCCGGGACTCATGGGCGAACGCGACAGCAGTGACGAGGTTTCACGCAGCCGGCAGGCCCTGCTCGAGCTCGCCATCAACGAGGTCAACACCGCCATCTACGTCACCGACGCGCAGTCGCGCATCGCCTACGTTAACGATACCTTCACCTCGATGCTGGGCTATGAACCCGCCGATGTCATCGGCCTGACGGCGCGCGAAGTGTTCGGCAGCACGCGCTATTCGGACTCGGACTACGCCCGCATCTGGTCTCAGCTCGGGCAGGGACGTACCGTAACCATGGAGGTGCGCACGCACGACCGGGCCGGGCGCGAGTTCTGGCTGACCATGTCGCTGCGGGCCAAATATGCCGAAGACGGCAGTTTCCTTCATCTCGTAGGGGCGCTCGAAAACACTACCGAGTCGCGCCGGATTCAGAGTCTGCAGCACGACGTGCTCGAGGCCGTCGCACAGGATGCGCCGCTGAGCGAGGTGATGACGCTCATCTGCGAACGCGTCGAGGCCATGTTCCCCGAAGTGGTGGCATCGGTTCTTGCCGTGGATGAGGACGCCCGGCTGCGGCCGCTGGCGGCGCCGTCGCTGCCCGCCGCCTTCGGCGAAGCGATCGACGGGCTGGCGATCGGACCGCAGGCGGGCTCGTGCGGCACCTGCGCCTGGCGGGCGGCTTCAGTGACGGTCGTCGACATCGCGACCGATCCGCTGTGGGCCGACTTCAAGCAACTGCCGTTGCCGCTCGGGCTGCGCGCCTGCTGGTCCAGTCCGATCATGCGGACGGATGGCCGCGTCGCCGGAACATTCGCGTTCTACTTCCGCGAGCAGCGCGGACCCAGTCCCTCGCACGAGCAGGTGGTCAATGCCTGCCTGCAATTGTGCGTGCTGGCGATCGAGCGGCATGAGGCGGCGGCGCGCATCGCCCGACTCGCCTATTACGACAGCCTCACGGGCCTGCCCAACCGAGCCAAGCTGCGCGAGGAGATGGTCAAGCGCTTCGACGATTCCGCCTCGCCCGAGGCGGCGCTGATCTTTCTCGACATCGACCATTTCAAGGACGTCAACGATACGCTTGGCCACTCGGTCGGCGACAGCTTCCTCAAGGAAATCGCGCTCCGGCTGCGCAAGGTGGTCTGGCCGCAGGACATCATCGCCCGGCATGGCGGCGACGAATTCGTCATCGTGCTCGAGGGCGCCACGGCGCCGCGCGCCCGCGCCGTGGCCGAGGCGCTGCTCGAGGCGATCAGCAAGCCGGTCGAGATAGAGGGCGTGTCGCTGCCGGCCTCGGCCAGCATCGGCATCACCGTCTGTCCGGCGGACGGCGCCGACAGCGCCACGTTGCTGCGGAACGCCGACACGGCGATGTACCAGGCCAAACGCGAGGGGCGCAGCACCTTCAGGTTCTTTGCTCCCTCGATGAACGCCATGGCGCAGGAGCGGCTGCTGCTTGGTGCGCTGCTGCGCGACGCGGTGGTCAACGGACAAATCTCGCTACATTACCAGCCGCAGATCGATGCGCGCAGCGGCAGGGTCTCGGGAGCCGAAGCGTTGGCACGCTGGCACCATCCGGCGCTTGGCTTCATTCCTCCCGACCGCTTCATTCCGCTCGCCGAGGATTGCGGCCTGATCGAGGAGATCGGCGAGTTCTGTCTCGCCGAGGCCTGCGCGCAATTGCGCCGCTGGGACGACGCCGGCTGCGACGTGCCACAGGTCGCCGTCAACGTGTCGCCGATCCAGTTCCGCAACCCCGCCCTGCCGGAAACCGTCGCCAAGGTGCTCGCAGCGACCGGTCTTGCCGGCTCGCGGCTGATCGTGGAAATCACCGAGGGGGTGATGATCGATTCTTACCCCGCCGCTGTCGCCAACGCGACAGAACTTCGGCGCATGGGCGTTGCGATCTCGATGGATGATTTTGGGACCGGCTATTCGAGCCTCAGCCACCTCGCCAAGCTGCCGGTGTCCGAACTCAAGATCGACCGCAGCTTCATGGCTGATCTTGAGGACAATGATGCGGCGCGGGCGCTGGTCATCGCCATTGTTCGCATCTGCGAGAGCCTCAGGCTCCGGGTCGTCGCCGAGGGCGTCGAGACGATCGCGCAGCGCCGCTTCCTCGAAACGCTCGGCTGCGACGTGCTGCAGGGCTATCTGTTTGCCGCGCCGATGCCGGCGCCACAGTTCGCCGAATGGCTCGCGGCCCGCGCCGCGCAGACCGCGGCGCAGCCGGTCACACCGCTCGCGCGAGCCGCTCGCTTGCTAGCGTCCTGATTTCGCGCAACTCGGCCAGCGAGGTCTCGAGGTCGGCCAGTTGCTGCTCGAGCAGTTCGACGCGCTGGTCGACCATTTCGAGCAGCAGGTTGATCTGGGCGCGCTGCGTGCGGTCCGCCTCATACAGGCTCAGATAGTCCGAAATATCCCGCAGCGAAAATCCGAGGCGCTTGCCGCGCAGGATCAGGATCAGCCGGGCGCGATCGCGCCGTCGGAACACCCGGGTCGACCCCACGCGCTCGGGATTGAGCAGCCCCTTGGCCTCGTAGAAACGGATAGCCCGGGTCGAGATGCCGAACTCGCGCGCGAGATCGGCAATCGCGAAAAGGTCGCGCGTTTCGGTCTCAGGCCGATTCACGATGCGGTCCCTTCATGGCCTGGTACTCATCGCGCAGTTCCTTCTTGGAGAGCTTTCCGATCAGGGTCTTTGGCAGCTGGTCTTTGAAAATGATCTCGCGCGGCATTTCAAGCTTGTTTACACGCTCGGCGATGAAGTGCTTGAGGTCCTGCTCGCTGATCGTCTGACCGCTCTTGAGCTTGACGAAGGCGACGGCTGCCTCACCCCGGTAGGTGTCGGGGACCCCGATGACGTTGGCCTCGTCCACGGCCGGGTGAGCGATCAGCGCCTCCTCGATGGTCCGCGGATAGATGTTGAAGCCCGACGAGATGATGAGATCCTTGAGACGGTCGACGATGAACACGTAGCCTTCCTCGTCGATGACACCAACGTCGCCGGTGCGCAGCCATCCGTCGGTGTATGCGTCCCGGGTCGCATCCGGGTTGTCAGCGTAGCCGAGCATGACCTGCGGCCCCTTGACTTGCAATTCGCCTCGCTCACCGGTCTTGGCGAGCACACCCGTCTCGATGTCCACGAGCCGGATATCGGTGCCAGGAATGGGCTGGCCGATCGACATTGGCTTGGAGGGGACGCGCAGCGCGGCACAGCAAACGACCGGCGACGCCTCGGTCAGCCCGTAGCCTTCCGCGAGAATGGCTTTCGAGACCCGGGCGAACTGGGCGCGCACCTCGTCTGGCAATGCCGCGCCGCCCGAGATTACCACCTCGAGGCAGTCGAGCAGCCCGACCTTGTCGGGCGTCAGCCGGCCCATCGCCTGGATCAGCGTCGGAACCGCCGGCAGAATGTTGGGCCGGGTGTGCTTGAGCAGAACCAGAAACGCCTTAACCTCGAAGCGCGGCAGCATCACCACTTGGGCGCCGTTGCACAATGGCACGTTCATGCAGACGGTCATGGCGAAGATGTGAAAGAACGGAAGCACGGCGACGACCTTGCTGGGCGGATAGAAAAGCCCGCACCCCCAGGCGTCGATCTGGCTCATGTTGGCGGCGATGTTGGCGTGGCTGAGCATGGCGCCCTTGGGGAGCCCGGTCGTGCCGCCCGTATATTGCTGTACCGCGACATCGGTAAGCGCATCGATCCGAACGGGCTGCGGCACGTTGGCTTCGGCGACAAGCTCATGGAACCAGGCCGTGACGCCGGCTGCGGATGAGGACCTCACCTTGGCGAGGTCCTTGCGCTTGGCAATGGTGTAGAGGAGGCGCTTGAGCATCGGCAGCGCCTGCGGAAAATGGCAGGCGATGATGTGCTTGACGTGTCCCGCCTTGACCAGGGCCACCGCCTTGTCAAAGATCTGCGCCAAATCGAGCGTCACGATGACGTCGGCGTGCGCATTGGCGGTGATGTGCGACAGCTCGTGCACGGTGTAGAGCGGGTTGCAGTTGACCACCGTGCCGCCGGCCCTGAGGATGGCGTAGTAGGCAATCACATAGAACGGCGTATTGGGCAGCAGCAGGGCGACGCGCGTGCCCTTGGTCACGCCGTAGCGCTTCTGCAGGGCACCGCTGAAAGCGTTGATGGATCGTGCCAGTTCGCCGAAGCTCGTGGTGTGGCCCAGAAAGTCCAGCGCCTGAGCGTCAGGCTGTTTGGCGCAGGTGGCGAGGACCTGCTCATGCACGGGCGTCAGATTGAGCTCGACGTCCCATTTGATCCCGGGGGGATAGTGCTCGACCCACGGGCGCCGATGGTCAGTGACGGGATGCGCGTTCATGTCTCCTCCGGGGCGTTCGCCCTCTCGGCAGAACTAGAGCACGGGTTGACGTATGCGTCAAACCAAGGCCACCGCGGCACGTGTGCTTCGCCCTCGATTGGCATGGCGCTTACGTGCGCTCGTTGACGTTAACGTCAACTTTGCGGTATGTTGTTTGAAACAATGAACAGCCGGTCGTACATTCCGGCGAGGCGGGAGACGAGAAGTGCTGGTGCTTTTCATCATTCTCATCGGCATTGCGGGGTTTTTCGCGCTGGCGATGCGCCGCGCGCCGCTTTGGCAATGGGGCGCCTTGGCGCTCGTCCTCGGCGCCCTGAGTCGCCTGTCCACGGACAATGGCCTCTGGCTGCGGACGGACCTCGCAGGCTGGATCTTCGCCTTGATCCCGGCAATCGCCCTCTTCCTGCTGTCGGTGACGGCGATCCGGCGCGCGGTGGTTGCCGCGCCGGCCTATCGCCTCGTCAAATCGATCCTGCCGCGCGTCTCGCGCACCGAGCAGGAGGCGCTCGACGCCGGCACCGTGGGCTGGGACGCCGAACTGTTTTCTGGCCGGCCGAACTGGGACAAGCTGCTGGGGATCCGCAAGGTGACGTTGACGGCCGAGGAACAAGCGTTCCTCGACGGGCCGGTCAACAAGGTTTGCGCGATGATCGACGACTGGGACATTCGCCACAACCGCGCGGATCTTTCCCCGGAAGTGTGGGCGTATCTCAAGTCCCAGGGTTTCCTCGGCATGTTGATCGCCAAGGAATATGGTGGCCTCGGGTTTTCGGCGCAGGCGCAGAGCCAGATCGTCAGCAAGATCGCCAGTCGCTCGGTGGCTGCAGGCATCACCGTCATGGTGCCCAACTCGCTCGGGCCGGGCGAACTGCTCGAGAAATACGGCACCCC
>JANXSI010000005.1 GCA_025352765.1 Devosia sp.
CTGATGCTGATCACCGGCGTCTGGTCGCTGTGGGCCCGGTTCAGAAAGACGCTCTATACCAACCGCTGGCTGCATCGCGCCGCCATGGTGATGGGACCCTCGGGCTTCATTGCCGTGCTCGCCGGCTGGTACACGACTGAAACCGGCCGGCAGCCCTTCACCGTCTATGGCCTGCTGCGCACCTCCGACAGCCTGTCCAACATCGACGCCTCGGCGATCGGCGCGTCCTTGCTGGCCTTTATCGTGGTCTACTTCGTGGTCTTCGGCGCCGGCGTCTTCTACATCCTCCGCGTCGTTAGCAAGACCCCGGGTGGCGAGCAGGAAGAGCTGCGCGATGGCCCGACACGGACCGCCGGCATCACCCCGGTACAGCAGGTCCAGGCAGGAGCGACCAATGTTTGAGCTGAGCTTTATCTGGGCCGGCGTCATCGCCTTCGCCGTGCTCGCCTACGTCGTCCTCGACGGCTTCGACCTCGGGATCGGTATCCTGTTCCCGTTCTTTCCCGAGCGGGCCGACCGCGACCAGATGACCAACTCGGTGGCGCCCGTCTGGGACGGCAACGAGACCTGGCTGGTGCTGGGCGGCGGCGGCCTGATGGCCGTCTTCCCCCTCGCCTACGCCACCGTCCTGCCGGCCCTCTACGTGCCCATCATCCTGATGCTGCTGGGGCTGATCTTCCGCGGCGTCGCCTTCGAGTTCCGCTTCCGCACGCAGCGCTGGCGACCGGTCTGGGACTGGGGCTTTGCCATCGGCTCGATCACTGCAGCGATGATGCAGGGCATCGCGCTCGGCGCGCTGGTCCAGGGCATCAAGATCGCCGACCGGCAATATGCCGGCGGCTGGTGGGACTGGCTGACGCCGTTCTCGCTGCTGACCGGCGCGGCGGTGGTGATCGGCTATGCGCTGCTCGGCGCGACCTGGCTCAATCTCAAGACCGCGGGACCGCTGCAGACCAAGGCCCGGCACATCGCCCTGATTGCGGGCGTTGGCACGTTCGCACTGATCGGCGCCGTCAGCCTGTGGACGCCGTTTCTTGCCCCGATCTACTTCACCCGCTGGTTCCAGTTGCCGACGCTGATCTTTTCGGCGATCGTCCCCGTCCTGCTGGCCGGCTGCGGTTTCGGCCTCTGGCACGGCCTGACCCATGACAAGCACCTGCAGCCGTTTCTGTCGGCGCTCGGGGTGTTCATCCTGAGCTTTGCCGGAATTGGAATCAGCTTCTACCCGTACATCGTTCCGGGTGCGCTGACGATCAAGGATGCCGCCGCGCCCGATAGCTCGCTCGGCTTCCTGCTGACCGGCGCGCTGGTGCTGGTGCCGATCATCCTCGCCTATACCGGCTACGCGTACTGGGTGTTCCGCGGCAAGATCGACCCGGCGGAGGGGTACCACTGATGCCCCGGATCGTCGTGCGACTGGCGTGGTTCGCCGGCCTCTGGCTCGGCGGCGTATTGGCCGTCGGTGTGGTGGGCTACGCCATCAAACTCATGCTCAAGGCCTGAGCCGGCGGCCGCGGGGCGCTCCGCGGCTCTGTCCTAGATCGAGTATCCCTGGGCCCAGGCGAACGCCCTTTCGAACAATTCCTCGGCCATCCGTTCGGGACTGTCCGTCGCGCCATGCAGCACGATGTCGGGGTGTTCGGGCGCCTCGAACGGGCTGTCGATACCAGTGAAGTTCTTGATCTCACCGCGCCGCGCCCGGGCGTAGAGCCCCTTGGGATCGCGGGCTTCGCAGACCTCGAGCGGGGTGTCGACATAGACTTCGGTGAAGGTGATGTCGCCGGCGATCTCGCGCGCCAGCCGCCGCTCGTTGCGGAACGGCGAGATGAACGACACGAGCACAATGAGGCCCGCCTCCGCCATCAGCCGCGCGACCTCGGCGACGCGCCGGATGTTCTCGACCCGCGCTTCCTCGGTGAAACCGAGATCCTTGTTGAGCCCGTGCCGGACATTGTCGCCGTCGAGGATGAAGGCGTGCTTGCCCTCGACCGTGAGCTTCTTCTCGATGAGGTTGGCGACCGTCGACTTGCCCGAACCCGAGAGCCCGGTGAACCAGACGATGGCCGGCACCTGCCCCTTCATTTCGGCGCGGACGGTGCGGTTGACGTCAAAGCTCTGCCAGCTGAGATTCTGCGCCCGCCTGAGGCCGAAATCGATCACGCCGGCGCCCAGCGTCGCGTTCGAGATGCGGTCGATCAGGATGAACGCGCCGGTCAGCGGGTTGCTGGCGTAGGAATCGAAGGCGATCGGCTTGTCGGTCGC
>JANXSI010000067.1 GCA_025352765.1 Devosia sp.
GGCGTGTCGATCCATCACACCGAAAAGCAGAACCACCCGATCGAGCACATCCTCGACCGGCGGCTGATCGAAAAGGCCGCGGCCGCGATCGAGACCGGAACGCCGGTCCAGATCACCGAGACCATCAACAGCGTCGACCGCACCGCGGGCGCCATGCTGTCGGGCGTCATCGCCAAGAAGTATGGCCAGAAGGGCCTGCCCGAGGACACCATTGCGATCTCGCTCACCGGGACCGGCGGGCAGAGCTTTGGCGCCTTCCTCGCCAAGGGCATCTCGATCGATCTCGTCGGTGAGGCCAACGACTATGTCGGCAAGGGCCTGAGCGGCGGTCGCCTCGTCGTCCGTCCCTCCGAGAAGTCGGGTGCTAAGGCCGAGGACTCGATCGTCATCGGCAACACCGCGCTCTACGGCGCGACCGAAGGCGAGGTCTACTTCCGCGGCATCGCCGGCGAACGCTTCGCCGTACGCAACTCGGGCGCCGTCGCGGTGGTCGAGGGCACGGGCGACCATGGCTGCGAGTACATGACCGGCGGCGTCGTCGCCGTGCTCGGCAAGACCGGCCGCAACTTCGCCGCCGGCATGTCGGGCGGCATCGCCTACGTCCTCGACGAGGATGGCAGCTTCGAAAGCCGCTGCAACATGTCGATGGTCGAGCTCGAGCCGGTGGTCGAGGAGGAGTCAATCTCCGAGCGTGACTTCGGCGCCTACAACGACCTCGAGACCAAGGGCGTGGTCGAGATCATGTCCAACCTCGGTGCCGGCGATGCCGACCGGCTGCGCCAGCTCGTCCTGCGCCACAAGAGCTTCACCGGCTCGGCCCGCGCGCAGCAGATCCTCGACAACTGGGCGGAGTACCTGCCCAAGTTCAAGAAGGTCATGCCGGTCGAATATCGCCGGGCTCTCGCCGAGCTCGAAAAGGCCCAGGCCATGCAGGTGGCGGCGGAATGAGCCGGCTCGTCGCACTGCTTGGCGGCGTGCTCGCTGTTTGCCTCGTCACTACTCACGTGGCGCTGGCGGCAAAGGCCTATCCGGCGAACGTCTACTTCCATTTTGCCGATGGGCACGGCAACGACTTCCGCATTCCGCTGGCCATTCCCGGCTTGACCGAATGCAATCAGGCCAAGCTCGCGGTGATCGCCAAGGAAAGGTCGAAACACGATCCGCTCCTTGCCGGTACGACCTATGTGAGAGCCGAATGCCGGGCGCCGCGTAAATGAGTACGCTGGTCCGACTCCCGGCCACAATCCTCGCCGGCCTGCTGATGGTCTTCGCACTCGCCACGGTCGCATCGGCGAACCATCCGGTGCTACTCTATCCGCATGTGGTCGACCTGCATTTCGCCGATGCCAAGGGCAAGGTTCACACGCTGGCGATTACCGAGAACGTCGAAAAGGACCAGCTACCTTACTGCGACGTCGACGAAGGCACTGCGCGAGTGGTTGCCGGCCAGCGTCAGGCGGAGCTCTCCGTGATGGCGTACCTGGGTTCGACCTGCCATGGCGCCAAATTCGCCCGGACGGTGCCCGCCCCGAAGATGCCGAGCGACCCGCGGCCAGCCATGGTTGTCCTGTTCTTCAAGGCCAGCGACGGACAGTTCCACTACTCCGTCTTCGGCGACAAGCGCCCGGGCGAATACGACATGGGCACCTGTGTGCTGGTGCTGAAGAAAACCCAGGCGGCGCTGCTCAAACAGGTGGCAGCACAGCATGTGGGACAGGCGTTCCAGGGCGGGGAGTGTTTCCTCCGAAACCAGAATGCGTTGATTAACTGGACGAACAGGTAGGGCACGCCTCATGGGAAAGATCACTGGCTTCCTCGAACTCGAGCGCGTCGACCGGGACTATCTGCCGGTCGAGGAGCGGCTGAAGGGCTACAACGAGTTCGTCATTCCGCTCGGCGACAAGGGCACCCGCGACCAGGCGGCGCGCTGCATGGATTGCGGCGTCCCCTATTGTCACAATGGCTGCCCGGTCAACAACCAGATCCCCGACTGGAACGACCTCGTCTATCGCGGCGACTGGCTGAAGGCGCTCAAGAACCTTCACTCGACCAACAACTTCCCGGAGTTCACCGGCCGCATCTGCCCCGCTCCGTGCGAGGCGGCGTGCACGCTCAACATCCAGGACACCCCGGTCGGCATCAAGACCATCGAGTGCGCCATCGTCGACAAGGGTTGGGAAGAAGGCTGGATCGTTCCCGACATCAACCCCGTCAAGACCGGCAAGAAAGTCGCCGTCATCGGGTCGGGGCCGTCGGGCCTCGCCTGTGCGCAGCAGCTCGCCCGCGCCGGCCATGACGTCCATCTCTACGAGAAGAACCACAAGGCTGGCGGCCTGATGCGCTATGGCATCCCCGACTTCAAGATGGAAAAGCACAACATCGATCGCCGCGTCGAGCAGATGACGGCCGAGGGCGTGACCTTCCACTATGGCGTGCATGTCGGCCGCGACATCAAGATCGACGATCTCGTCGCCCAGTATGACGCCGTGGCTCTCGCCGGTGGCGCCGAAAAGCCGCGCGACCTGCCGATCCCCGGCCGCGAGTTCGACGGCATCCATTTCGCCATGGACTTCCTGCCGCAGCAGAACCGCCGCGTCTCCGAGGAACCGCTGAACAACGTCAAGCCGCTGCTCGCCGAAGGCAAGCACGTCGTCGTCATCGGCGGCGGCGACACCGGGTCCGACTGCATCGGCACGTCCAACCGCCAGGGCGCACTGTCGGTCACCCAGATCGAAATCATGCCCGCCCCGCCCGCTAAGGAAAACAAGGCGCTGACCTGGCCGCTCTGGCCGATGAAGATGCGCACCTCGTCGAGCCAGGAAGAGGGCGTGGCGCGCGACTTCGGCGTCGCCACCGTCCGCTTCGAGGGCGAGAACGGCGTCGTCAAGAAGCTGGTCTGCGCCCGCGCCGACGACAAGTTCCAGCCCATTCCTGGAACGGAGTTCGAACTGCAGGCCGATCTCGTGCTGCTCGCCATGGGCTTTCTCGGCCCGGTGCAGGACGGCATGATCAAGGATCTCGGCCTCGCCCTCGACAAGCGCGGCAACGTCCTCGCCGATACGGTCAAGTACCAGACCGACAAGGCAAAGGTCTTCTCCTGCGGCGACATGCGCCGCGGCCAGTCGCTGGTCGTCTGGGCGATTCGCGAGGGCCGGCAGTGCGCCCGCGCCATCGACCTCAGCCTGATGGGCGAAACCACCCTGCCACGCTAAAGCGGAGGCCGCCTCGCGCGGCCTCCCGGTCTCCAGCGGCGCACCTCGATCTCCGCTGCGCGCGTCAACGCCCGGTGGGGACCGCCGCACCGCCGGCGTCGCGGATGACTCGCGGATCAGACCAGTCGGAACAATCGACGAGAATGTCGGCCTGCTGCTGCGGGCGGGCTTGGGCGAAGTACAGCAGTTGCCCGTCGCGATAGCGCCGGTTGCTGAGCGCTGCCGGATCTCGATCGGAGCCATCGCGCGCCGCCATCCGCGCATAGGTCACCTCGAAGGGTGCCTCGAGAAAGACGCTCAAATCCCACTCGTCCCGCAACTCGGGGCGGTGGAGGAAGAGCCCATCAAAAACCAGCACCGCGGGCAAGCCGATTGTCTGCGGCTTGCGGATGACCTTGCGGTTCCGCCGGTGATCGAACACCGCCAGCCGGCACGGGAGGCCGATCCGGGCCGGGTAGAGCAGCTCGGTGCGCAGCGCGGCGAGATTGTAGGAGTCGCGAAAGAACCCTTCGGGCGAGTCCTTGCCCAGCCGGTAGCGTGTGGCGCGTGGATGGTGGAACCCGTCGATCCCGGACCGCACCACGTTGAGCCCTGCAGCGCTGAGCCGCGCCGCCAGTGCATCGGCGAAGGTGGTCTTGCCCACACCGTCGACCCCGTCGATGGCGACCGTCGTCAGCCCCGGCCCGAGCGACTGGCCGACGCGTTCGACGAGGCGCTGCAGCAGGACATCGGGTGACATCGCCCAGCCCGGCGTTAGGGCGTGGCGGCGGCCGCCACCGGTGCAGCCGCCACCGGCGTTGCGGGCGGCGCGGTGCCATCGCCCACATCGTCGGGCTTTTCCGGGTCGTGCCCGACCCCGAACGCGTCGGCGCGGCCCTTGGGGGCATTGAGCATCTGCGTGACGTCGAAGCCGTCGCTCGTGGGCGTCGCCGCGGCCGTGACGAGGTCGGTGGCGCGCTTCGGCCCCTTGCCCAGCGGGATCACTGCGCCTGCGACCTCGAGCAGCCGGATCTGCCCCAGCCCCTGATAGGGCGGCCGCACCATCAGCGCCGCATCGGTCCCGGCGAGCGCGTCCGCGATGGTGATGCCGACGGCGCCGCCGCCATGGTAATAGAGCTTGATGGTCTGGCTCAGGTAGAACGCCAGTTTGTCAGCGCCGGCGGTGGAGAAATGGATCCCATCCGATTTGCGCATGTTGACGCTCTTGCCGTTGAGGTCGGGGCCCACCTGCGAATAATCACCATTGTCGTCGACGAAGCGATCGTAGATGTCGACGAACTCGGCGCCGCCCGAAAACGCCGCCAGCCGCTGGATGCCGCTGATCTGCCCCATGGCGGTCGAAAAATCGGCCTTGGCCATCGGCGGCAGCCCGACCCAGATCAGCGGCTTGTTCGCCCCGTG
>JANXSI010000119.1 GCA_025352765.1 Devosia sp.
CGTTAGCGCATGAGCTCGGACACATGGTCATGCATTCGATTCCTGACGATGAGACGAAACAAGAAGAAGAGGCCTACCGTTTTGCGTCAGCATTCTTGATGCCAGCCAACGAGATTCGTGCGCATTTGACTGCGCCCAAACTCAGCAATCTTGGGCGTGTAAAGGCGTTCTGGAAGGTGTCCATTAAGAGCCTTATCTACCGATCGCACGAGATGAAGCTGATCACCGACCAGCAATACAAAAACTTGCTCGTTGGGTACTCCAAGGTCTTTAAAGACGGTGAGCCGTACGCGCTCCCTATTGAGCAGCCCACCAGGCTGCGCGAGATCGTGCGGTTTCATCTCGAAACGCTTGGATATTCCATCAAGGACTTGGCGGACCTGCTTTGTCTTAGCCAAGACGAGGCCGAACGTTCCTATGTTGGCGCCAACAAGGGCCTTCGGCTTGTCGTTTCCAACTAGCCGGCGGCAGTATCAAGCCGCAAAAACCCCTAGCGCGATGTAGGGGGATGAGCTGAGACGGACCTCCGCTACCATAGCCACCGCACAAGGCGGTGCGCGTGACCGGCTGCGGTCGACGTTCAATCACCACGAAATCGGCCTGGGTTGGTCGGTCAGCTTCAACGGCCGGCCAAACGTGATGCAACTTCGTGAGGGGGATCGGGCTTTCAGTGGCCCGATAGCCCTTTCAGGAGCACACCATGCCCATCGAACGCGAAACCATCATTACCGATAGCGGGCGCAGCACGGGGACCAGTTCCGGCATCCTCATCGGTATTGCCATTGTGGTCCTCCTGCTGGTGGTCGTCGGCGGGTTCACCGTCTTCAATGGCGGCTTCAGCATGGGTGGGAAGTCGGTGACGCTCGATGTCCCGAAGGTCACGGTCTCGAAATAGGACGTCGCCGATCGTTCCGGTCGCCGGTCAGTCGAACTCTTCGACCAGCGGCCGGGCCGCTTTCAGCGCCTTGTAGAGATTTTCTTTCGCGATCCAGCCGTTGATGCTGGCAACGACTTCGCCGGCTGCCGGCGTCGCGGCGAGCAGGTCGGCGACGCGCGTTGTGTACTCGTCCTGCCGGCTGCCGAAATCGCCCTGCATGTAGCTATCCTGCAGCATCACGTAGAGGGCGCGCGCCTTGCTCGGGTGTTCCCCAAGTTCTACGAAGTCGCTTTCGCGCAGCACCGGCATCGAGCCCTCGATGGCGAGCTTGGTGTAGTCGCCCGAACGAACGATGATCTTGGCAGTGCCGATATAGATGTAGTCGCCAGGGCGGAGGAGGACTTCCAAGGGCATGTGGCGTTCCCGCGAGTTCCACAAATGTTCGCCCAACGGCGAGGGGACAGCGACGCTCCAAAATACCGGGGCGGTTCACACGCACGAAACACGTCGTCGATCATTGCGGCGGCGCCGCAAGAACAGATGGCGGGCCTGTCGCCCGCCATCCTTGTTGGGGTGTCGCCCGCGCTGCTTACTGGAGCAGACGGAGGACGTTCTGGTCGGACTGCGAGGCCAGCGACAGGGCCTTGGTCGAAAGGCTCTGGCGGGTCTGCAGGGCGAGCAGGTTGGCGGCTTCTTCGTTCGAGTCGGCGAGCGTCAGGTTCGAGGCACCGGTCTGCAGCGTGTTGATCAGGGCCTTGGTGAAGTCCTGACGGGTCTGCACGATCGAGAGGTTCGAACCAAAGCCCGACGCGTCGGCACGCAACGTATCGGTCGCGGACTTGAGGTTGGCGAGGATCGTGGTGATGCCGGCGTTGGTGTCAAAGCCGGACGAGCCGAGCTGGGCGAGACCAAGGCCGGTCGCGCTGGTGTCCTTGCCGGTGATGGTGAGGCTGGACGTACCGGTCTCGTTGAACACCACCTTGAGGGTGGACGAGGTGCCGGCGAGCAGGTTGTTGCCGTTGTAGCCGGCGTCCTTGGTCAGCTGATCGATCTGGGTCAGCAGGCCGTTGTACTGGGTCACCAGCGCAGCGCGGGCCGGGTTGGCAACCTGAGTGGCACCAGCTGCAGCGTAAGCATCGGTCTGGCCGGTGGTGAAGCCAGCGGTGCCGGTACCGCCGATGAGGACGGTCGTTCCAGCAGCGCCCGACAGCACGATCTTGCCGGCGTTGGCGCCCGAGCCCGCCGCGGCAGTAACGCCAGTGATGGCGGCCGTGTTGATCGAGGCGACGACGGTCGACAGCGTGTCAGAAGCACCGATCGACACGGCGGTGCCGTTGATCGTCAGGGTCGACCCCGAACCGCCCGGTGCGGTGTAGGTGCCGCCGACTACCGTCGAGAGGTGCTCGGCGCTGTCAACGGTGGCGGAGGTCTGCTGGGCCTGATTGGCCGTCGACTGGGCGGATTCGACCAGTTTGGTGATCGAGGTGATGCCGTCGTTGGCGGCCTGGATGGTCTGAACCGCGTTGCCGACGCTGTCGAGCAAATTGCCCAGGTCCGACGCACGCGAATTGAGCGAGGCGGCGGTGAAGTAGCTGGTCGGATTGTCGAGAGCGCTGTTCACCTTGTTGCCCGTCGAGAGGCGGGTCTGGGTGGTGTCGAGCAGCGAAGCGGTGTTCTGGAGGCTGAGCAGGTTCGAGCGAACTGCCGCCGAGAGAGTGATGTTAGACATGATGGTTGGCCCTTCTAGGTTTGAGCGCCTCCTCCTGGAGACGTAGAAGGACACCATGCAACGGCAGGACCTAACGAGGTGTTAACAGAGACCTAATGACTTTCTGAATATACTTATTGCTATCTGAAAACCCCGGCATACTGGGGAAAGTGTGAGCATGATCAGGGGCGTACGGGCCCGCCGTTGGCTGAAAAGATGGCGGATCACCGTCGAAATCTGCTTTCCGCCGAAGCTGGATGGCCTCTTGGACATCATCGTACCTGCACAGATCTGTGCGCGGCGACGGCTGTTCCTTCCATCAGGGGGTCGCTCGAGCGGCGGTAAAGCGGCGTCGCTGCCCATTTAGTTGTCCGCAGCCTGTGCAGATCTCCGATCGAGCGGACGCGCAGACGTGCGGTACTCGAAGATTTAACCGTTTGCGCTTAGGTTTACACAAGTTTGCTATGCGCGATGGGACGTGCAGTAGCGTTGTAGTCGACGTTATTGTGGAGTTCAGCTTTGGTCAGCAAGGCAACAATCGGCTATGCGGGTATTGTGCTCGCGGGTCTGGGCTTGGCCGCCGCTCTCAGTGCCTACTGGTTGCAGCAATATGGATCGGTCCGTGACCACTATGTGGCCAATTCGACGGAACGAACGCGGTTTGTCGGCGTCAACGTCCAGAAGTCATTCGCCGCGATCTACGACAATATCCGCACGCTCTCCTTCCTGCCCAGCATCCGGTCGATCGACCGGCATGGGGATAACCTCAGCGAAGAGGCGCTGATCACCATCCAGCAGATCTACAACGATCTGGCGGACAATGTTTCGGTGTCCGAGGTCTATGTCCTGCCCGTCGATTTCGATCCGGAGCGGCTCGACCCCGTCACCAACAACTTCGAATCCCCGATCCTGGCGTTCGACCAGTTGATCGTGGGCACTCGGGCGGCCGCCGCGCCCGCGGACGGGCCGGAACGGCTTGCCGTGGCGCCTGCGACACCCGAAGACAGCGCGGTCGCCGACGAAAAGGGCTTCAAGCAGGACGAAATCTTCGAGTACCGGGCGCTGCGCAAGCAACTGGACTGGCTGCAGGCCAACTATCCGACCATCGACAAAGTCGATGGTCTCAGGGTGCCGATGCTTGGCAGCGAGGAGGTCATCACCTGTGACAATTCCGAGTTTGACGGCACGCACAACGACGCCGACCGAAAAGGGTTGATCCAGATCGTGCCATATTACGGCCTCGACGGTAAGCTGCGCGGCGGGGTTGCGGCGATCATGCGGTCGAACGCCTATCATGCCCTGCTGCCCGCGACCGACTATGCGCTGGTCAACACGACGTACGGTTTTGCCACCCGTCCGGTGTCGGACGGGCAGGACAAGCTGTC
>JANXSI010000124.1 GCA_025352765.1 Devosia sp.
CCCGACCTCGACCGGTGCGGCCAAGGCCATCGGCCTCGTCCTCCCCGAGCTCAAGGGCAAGCTCGACGGCATCTCGATCCGCGTGCCGACGCCGAACGTCTCGCTCGTCGACCTCAAGTTCATGGCCAAGCGCAAGACCACGCCGCAGGAGGTCAACGACGCGCTGATCGCGGCGTCGAACGGCAAGCTCAAGGGCATCATGACCGTCACGCACCACCCGAACGTGTCGCACGACTTCAACCACGATCCGCACTCGGCGACGATCCTGCTCGACCAGACCAAGGTGATGGACGGCGATTTCGTCAACATCCTCGGCTGGTACGACAATGAGTGGGGTTTCTCGAACCGCATGGTCGACGTCACCGCCGCGGTCGCCAAGCTGCTCTAGTCGCAGTCAGGACTCCTCTCCCGCTTGCGGGGGAGGGGGACCACGCGAAGCGTGGAGGAGGGGGGAGCCAAAGGCGCGGTGCAAGCGCCTCCCACCTTCCGGCGCTCCGCGCCACATTCCCCCGCAAGCGGGAGAAGGGGCCCAAGACCTCCTACCCCGCCGTGATCACCACCGCCTCCGCCGAGCGCGTCGAGGGCCCGTGGAACACCGCCTCGACATTATTGCCGTCCGGATCGAGCAGGAACGCCGCGTAATATCCCGGATGGTACGGTCGCTCGCCCGGCCCACCATTGTCCTTGCCGCCGGCCGCCAGCCCCGCCGCGTACCAGCGCTCGACCATCGCCCGGTCCGCCGCCTGGAAGGCGAAATGCACGTGGCTCGGCTGTTCGCCGATATCGACCCAGAGTTCGTCGGCAAAGAAATGCGTCGGGGCGTTGACCATCTCGATGCCGAGGACGCCCAGCACCGCGCCGTAGAATGCCCGGCTGGCTTCAAGATCGCGCGTGCGCAAGTGCAGATGGTCGATCAATCGTCCGCGTTTGAGTTCCATCAAGGCCTCCCTTTCAATTCGATGCCATGGCCGGTATCTAACGGCCAACCCTAGCGCAGGATGCACCGATGAGCACGTTCAAGACCATTGCCGGCATGGATTTCAAGTACAAGCGCGTTCTGGTGCGCGTCGATCTGAACGTGCCGGTGCAGGACGGCAAGGTCACCGACGCCACCCGAATCGAGCGCGTGGTGCCCACCATCGAGGCCATCATCAACGGCGGCGGCAAAGCCATCCTGATGAGCCATTTCGGCCGCCCCAAGGGCAAGGTCGACAAGGATTTCTCGCTCGAGCAGGTGATCCCGGCGATCGTCGAGGCGACGCACAAGCCGGTCGGCTTCGTCGACACCGACTGGGTCGACGTCGCGTCGGCCGAGGCCGCGATCGACTCGGCGCCCGAGGGCTCGATCCTCGTCCTCGAAAACACCCGCTTCCATCCGGGCGAGGAGGAGAACGACCCCGAACTCGCCAAGCGCATGGCGTCTTTGGGCGACATCTACATCAACGATGCGTTCTCGTCGGCGCACCGCGCCCACGCCTCGACCGAAGGCGTCGCGCACCTCCTGCCGTCGGCGGCGGGCCTTGCCATGGAAGCCGAACTCGAGGCGCTCGAGGCCGGGCTCGGCAACCCCAAGCGCCCGGTGATCGCGCTCGTCGGCGGCTCGAAGATTTCGACCAAGATCGACCTCCTCGAAAACCTCGTCGGTCGCGTCGATATCCTGGTGATCGGCGGCGCCATGGCCAACACCTTCCTCCTCGCCGAAGGCCTGGAAGTTGGAAAATCGCTGGCCGAGCGCGACATGAGCGGTACCGTCAACACCATCCTCGCCAAGGCGGCGACGTCCAACTGCACGATCATTGTGCCGGTCGACGGCGTGGTGGCGCACGAGTTCAAGGCCAACGCGGCGCACCAGACACTCGACGTCAACGCCATGGACCCGCAGGGCATGATCCTCGATGTCGGCCCGAAAACCGTCGACGAGATCAAGGCGGCGATCGACGGCGCCAAGACGCTGGTCTGGAACGGCCCGCTCGGCGCCTTCGAGACCGTGCCGTTCGACGCCGGCACGACGGCCGTCGCCAAATACGTCGCCGAACGCACCAAAGCCGGCAAGCTGGTCTCGGTCGCCGGTGGCGGCGACACCGTCTCGGCGCTGGCCCATGCAGGCGTCAAGGACGACTTCACCTACGTCTCGACCGCCGGCGGCGCCTTCCTCGAATGGATGGAAGGCAAGGATCTGCCGGGCGTCGCGGCGCTGAAGAAGTAAGGCCGCTCCGCTCCTTCCGAGCGGGCTGTCGCGCTATCCGACCGCTGAGGACGGTGTTTAACCACCGTCCCACATCTCGCCAGATTCTGCGGTCACAAGGGCGTGGCGTCGCTATAAGGCTCACATGACCGCTCAGATCTTTCTCATCGCGCCGGCCGATGCCGATGCGCCGACCTGCACCCGGATGCTCGACGAGGCGCTGGCCGCGGCGCCGGTTGCGGCTTTGCTGCTGCCGCGCGGTGGGCGCAGCGAAAGCAGCTACAAGAATGTCGTCAAGGCCGTGATCGGCCGGGCCCAGGGCGCCGGCGTCGCCGTGCTGGTGCAGGGCGATCCCGGTCTGGTCCGCATGCTGGGCGCCGACGGCCTTCACGTCGAGGGCGATGTCGGGGACGTCAAGGCGGCGACCGAGGCGCTGAAGCCCGACTATATCGTGGGCGCCGGGCAGATCGCCTCGCGCCACGACGCCATGAGCAAGGGCGAGCTGGGCGCCGACTACATCTTTTTCGGGCCGCTCAGCGGCCCGCGCGACCCCGAACAGCGCGAAATGGCGCGCTGGTGGGCCGAAATCATGGAAATCCCCAGCGTCCTCAGCGATCCGGCCGCCACCGCCGACACGGCGACCGCTGAAGGCGGCGAGTTCATCGGGCTCTCCGACAGCCTGTGGGCGGCGCCCGAGGGGGTGTCAG
Organism: Devosia sp.; assembly: GCA_025352765.1. Taxonomy (GTDB): domain Bacteria; phylum Pseudomonadota; class Alphaproteobacteria; order Rhizobiales; family Devosiaceae; genus Devosia_A. Next base: position 2,893 of record JANXSI010000124.1, read on the forward strand.
CCCGGCTCGAGGCCATCGCCAAAGCTTTGGAGACGACGCTGTGAGAGCGGTTCTCGCCGTCCTGCTGCTGCTGTCGGCCGGACCGGCGCTCGGGGCCGCGACTAGCTCGAGCGAGCAACCGGTGATCGACAACACGCTGGGTCTCGACAGCTCGTCGGCGCCTAACGCCGATGCGCTCGCCATCAGCCACGACATCTTCAACCGCACCGACGATGCCTATGGCGCCTTCCAGCGCGGACTCTATCTGACGGCACTGGCGCTTGCCCTGCCGCGCGCCGAAAACGCCGATCCGGCAGCGCAGACGCTGATCGGCGAGATCTACGCCAAGGGCCTGGGCGTCGCCGAAAACGTCGCGCGGGCCTCGAGCTGGTATGCGCTCGCGGCCAAGAACGGCGACGGCATGGCGGCGTTCGAGCTGGGGCTGCTCTATCTCACCGGTGACGGCGTGCCCAAGAACCGGGCGCGGGCCGCCGAACTCTTCAAGCAGGCCGCCGACAAGGGCTATCCGCCGGCGCAATACAACCTCGCGCTGCTCCACATCGAGGGGCAGGACGCCTCGCCCAGCCTCTCCAATGCCGCAACACTGATGCAGGCGGCGGCCGACAAGGGCCTCGCCGAGGCCCAGTACGACTATGGCACGATGCTGATGGAGGGCGCCGGCGTCGCTCCCAATACGACCGAGGGGGCCAAACAGATCGGCCTTGCCGCCCAGCAGGGGCTGGTCGAGGCGGAGATCGACTACGCGACGCTGCTTTATCTCGGGCAGGGCGTGCCCAAGGACCTCCACGCTGCCGTCGGTTGGTATCTGCGGGCGGCCACCGCCGGCAATCCGGTGGCGCAGAACCGCTATGCCAAGCTCCTGGCGGTCGGGGAGGGGGTGGAACTCGACCTCAAGCAGGCCGCGATGTACCGCGCTCTGGCCCGGCGGCAGGGGCTGACCGACCCGGTTCTCGACAAGCTCCTGGTCGGCATCTCGCAGAAGGACCTCGATGCGGCCGAGGAGCTGGCGCGGTTCTGGCCCTCGCGCCCGCCCACCGCCGACGACGCCAGAAAGGCCGAGGAAACCGCCAAGCTGGTGCCCTCGACCAAGCTCGCGGGGACGTAGGATTTCGACGAGAGCGGACCCCCACCCTCGGTCCCTCCCCTCAAGGGGGAGGGAGGCGATGAACCCCTGCATCGGCGCCGCAGTCGGGCTCCCCTCCCCCTTGAGGGGAGGGGTTGGGGGTGGGGGTTGTTGCCCCTTCCACCACGCGTTGGCCACTCCAGCCTTGAACCCAGCCCCATTCTGGGGCAGATAGCGCGCCTCTCCCAAAGGTTGCATCCCATATGGCCCGTTCGGCGCTTCTCAATGTAATGGTCACGGCCGCTCTCAAGGCCGGCCGCTCGCTGGTCAAGGATTTCGGCGAGGTCGAGAACCTCCAGGTTTCGGTCAAGGGACCGGCCGATTTCGTCACCAATGCCGACCGGGCGGCGGAAAAGATCATCTATACCGAG
>JANXSI010000165.1 GCA_025352765.1 Devosia sp.
GGTCGGCGGCTTCGGCCCGATGCTGGGGCAGGCCAACCATTTCGCCGTCTATGCGAAGGAAAAGATTCCCTACGCCATCGACCGCTACATCAACGAGACGCACCGGCTCTACAAGGTCCTCAACACGCAGTTGCAGAAGCAGGCCGATGCGGGGAAGCTCTATGTCGCGGGTGACGACGTCTCGATCGCTGACTTCGCCATTCTCGACTGGTCGAACGGCTATGCCAACTATGCCATCGACGAGAGCGAGTTTCCGCGCTGGGTCGAATGGCGGGCCCGCATGAAGGAGCGCCCGGCCGTGGCCAAGGCGCTGGCGATCAAGATCGACGCGCCCAAGGTCGACCTGGCCAAGGACGATGCGGCGCAGAAAGTGCTGTTCGGCCAGCGCTGAGCGGACCCGCGAGGGCGGCTAGAGGCCGCCCTCGCAACTGAAATCGGGGTTCACCTCGCGCGGCGCAACGCGTGGCCAGTCCTGCGTGACCGCGCAGATCGTTCCAAGGCAGGCGCCCCCGATGCGCATGGTATTCTGCGCCACGATCCACACCGAGATGTCGTTGGTGCTGCCGTCCTGCGGGTTGTAGACCTTTGCCGTGAAGGCGTTCGGGTCACCCGTTGGCGTCAGCGTCAGCATCTGCAGGCCGAGGATCGGTCGAGTCCGCAGCGCCGGGTCGGCATTCTTTTCGTCGAGCATCAGCGCCCCGAAGGCGGCTTTGTTCTGCTCGCACATCGCCTGGTAGGCCTTGGGGATGACGACCCAGCTGAGGGTGCCGCAAAAGCCCTGGGGGCAGGGTGTGACAGTAATCTCCGGCCCATCCTGCGTCTTCCACGTGCCCTCGACCGGCGAGGCTACGAGCGTGCTCAACGGCACGCCTTCCGCAAGAGCGGGAGCGCCCGACCCCGCCACAATCATGGCCGCACCGGCCACCGCACCGCGCAACGTGGTCCATATCAAATAGCTGCTTTGCACGAGATCACCTCTGCCAATTGACGACGTCACGAGATCGCGTCCACCGACGAACAATCGGTGCCTGCCCACGCCAACTTCATGCCTGATTCGAACCAATCTAAGGCCATCACTTCGACGTTTCGCGACTGCTGGCCGCCCCTGCTGGTAAAGAAAAAGGGCGCCCCATGGGGCGCCCAATCGTTTCCCCAGCAACGATACGGCTCAAGCCGCCTTGCGGTTCACGTCGCTCGTCGCGAGTTGGCTGAGTTTCTTGTCGGTGGCGATTTCTTCTTTCAGCGTCGCGTCGAACAGGGCGGCTGCTTCGGTCATGCCGAGCTGCTGGGCCCAGGTCTTGAGCGTGCCGTAGCGCGCCATCTCGTAGTGCTCGACAGCCTGACCTGCCGACACCAGGCCGGCGTCGAGGGCCACAGTGCCCTTGAATTCGTCCATGATGGATTTGCCTTCCTCGAGGATGCCGAGGATCGCGTCGCAGGTCTTGCCGCGGGCGGGCGCCCCGATCAGTTCGAACACCTGCTCAAGGCGATCGATGTGGCCCTGAGTCTCTTCGAGATGCTGCTCGAAGCCTGCCTTGAGCTCAGGCGAGGTCGCGGCCTTTGCCATCTTCGGCAGCACCTTCACAATCTGTTTTTCGGCGTAGTAGATGTCCTTGAGGGTGTCGAGGAAGAGGTCGTTGAGGGTCTTTTCTTCGGCCATGAGTGGTCTCCGGAAATTGTTTAAAGGAACGGCGATGTGCCACCGTCTGGTCGATCAATCTTCCGGGCGGATTTGGGTTCCGCCTCGGTCTGATTCCGACCTAGCTCCGCCACACAAGGGCTGACCACGGACCCGCCACCACCGTGCCATTGTGAAATTCGAACCGACCGGTGGACGAGGCCGGCGTACCGAGGTGTAACGACACACGGATAGTCTCACCCGTTGGATTAAGAACCATGTTGTAAGTGCCTGCCTCGTAGGCCCAGGTGACGATGATGCCGTCGCCCTGCCGGGCAGACCATGCATTGAGGCAGCGCGTCGCGGTGAGCGGCCAGATCAGCTCACGGCGCAACGCCGTCAGCTCGCGAAAGCGGTCAAGGGCCTCGCGATGGGGGTCGAGCGCATAGTCATCCCAGGCGAGCTTGGCGTGCTGGAAGGTCTCGGGGGCCTGCGGGTCAGGCAGGCTGCCCGGCTGTACGCTCTCGTTGAAGATTTTCTTCATCTGGTCGTAGCGATCATCCCGCTTTTCCGTGGCGTAGGGCTCCGGCAAATCGAAGAAGAACGGGAATCCACATCCGAGGTGCGCCTCTTCGCCCATGAAGAACATGGGTATTTGCGGCGTGAGCAGGGTGACGAAGTGACCAAAGTCGAGCCGCGCCGCGTCGACACGGTCGACGATGCGTTTGCCGTCCGGCCGGTTGCCGATCTGATCGTGGTTCTGCAGGAATCCGACGAACGCCTCCATCGGCAGTTGGCTGGCCGGTTCGTTGCGGGTGCGGCCGTCGCTGTTGCCATCGGCGTCGCCGTCGTGAACGAAGCCGTCGGCGAGGGACTTTTCGAGATCGGCGACCGGATCGCGGGTCTCGTCCTCGTAGCCCTTCTTCTTCTCGCCGGTGACCAGAAAATTCATGACGTTGTGGTAGTCGTCGTTCCATTGCGCGGTGAAGTCGACCGGGCAATTGGCGTCGTCGCGAGTCAGCCAATGTGCATTGTTGCGCACGTTCTCGAGCACCAGGCTGGCACCGGGCTTAACGGTTCGGGCGGTGCGCGCCAGCTCGCCGAGAAACAGGTCGCGGTCCTCGGTCGCGATCTCGTGCACGGCATCGAACCTCAGCCCGTCGAAGTCGTAGTCAGTTAGCCAGGAGCGGGCGTTCTCGTAGTAGAATTGCCGGACGGCCGGTTCACGAAAATTGATGGCAGTGCCCCACGGCGTCCTAATCTCGGGATCGAACCATTCCGGGGCAAACCGTGGAACGAAGTTCTGCACTTCGCCGAAGTGGTTGTAGACGACGTCGAGGATCATCGTCAGGCCGAGTTCGTGCGCCCGGTCGACCAGCGCGCGCAGCTCCTCAGGCGTGCCGTAGGCGGCGTGTGGCGCATAAATCAGTGTGCCGTCGTAACCCCAGCCGCGCTGGCCCGGAAACTGGTTGAGCGGCATCAGTTCAAGTCCGGTATACCCGGCGTCCCGGAAATGCTCGAGCCGATGCCGCAGCGCGTTGAACGTGCCCTCGGGCGTCACGGCGCCCACATGCACCTCACACAGGATGGATTCGTGCCACGCCCGAACCGGAGCGGCCAGACTGTCGCGCCCCATCGGACCCCGCACGACGCTCCATCCGTCAGCAGTGTCCGCCTGTTGGCGCGACGCCGGATCGGGGAAGTCGATGCCGGAGGCGCGGAACAGATAGCGGGTACCGGGGCCGATGCCAGCAGCGTGCGTGTTCCAGAAGCCGGTGTCATGCCGCTCCATCGGCTGCGGGGAGCGGCCGTCGATCAGCAGGTCGACCGCGGACTGGCCGGGCGCCCATAGGCGAAAGCTGGTGCCGTTTGCGTCGATATGGGGGCCGAAGGAATATTGCATGGGTCACCGGAAGAGGAACACGGCAAGCGGAACGCCGCCGTTTTCCGTCAGTTCCCGTGCGGTACCGCGCCGATTGGAGCGGCCGGTCGGGCGGCGGCCGGCCCCGGGCGCCAATGCATGGATTGCGGCGCCCGCCAAGCCAAACAAAGCCAAACAATTGTGCAGAAATCGCACCTTTGCCAAAATCCATCCAAGAACTTACGCTAGCCAGAGCGTGGGGCGTTTGAGGGAGTTTGGGCAATGCGTCGACTGGTACAGTTCGTCTGCTTGTTTGTCGTGGCCATCATGCTGGGCTTTGGAGCTGCGCAAGCGGCAGACCGGAGCGTCACAATCCTCAAGGACACGGACCTGCCGGGTTTCGACTATCAGGTCGACAAGGGTACGACGCTCAGCAAATGCCAGAAGGCCTGCACCGACGACGGCATCTGCCGGGCCTTTACCTTCAACACCAAGACCAAATGGTGCTTCCTCAAGGGCGATATCGGCAAGGCGGCGGCCTTTTCCGGTGCGACGTCGGGGACCATCACCCTCGATCCGACCGCTGCCGACCTCGCCAAGATGCGGGAAGGCGAACTTCCGTTCCCCGCTTCTGACCTCATCTACTCCGCGACCGGCTTTGCCTCCGACCTGCCGCGTACCGATGCGCCGCCGCCGGGCCTGAGCTATCCGGACCTGATTAAGGCCGGCGACGATGCCGCCGATCAGTCCGACCCGGCCAGCGCCATGGTCGCTTACCGCCACGCGCTCGCCATCAACCACAATGATCCCGCCCTCTGGCTGAAGCTTGCCGCGCAGGCGCTCGCCGCCGGCGATGCCTCTCTCGAAGCACAGAACAGCTCGGAATCCTACGATTTCGCGACGACGGCGAGCTATGCGACGCTCAACGCCTTCCTCGGCACGGCCGACGCTGACAAGGCCGGCCAGGCCGCCGCCATGGGCTCCCTGGCGCACGCGCTCGAACTCCGCCAGATGTACCGTGAGGCAATCCTCACCTACCGGTCGAGCCTTGCGCTCGTCGATGACGCCGACATCCAGGCGCGCCTCGACAAAACGGTGGCCGAGCACGGCTTCCGCGTCGCCTCCAACAATGTCGACGCCGAAGGCGCCGATCCGCGCATCTGCGTGGTTTTCTCCGACCCGCTGCCGGTCGGCGGCACGGACCTGTCGGCCTTCGTCGTCGTCGACGGCGCGCCCAAGATCGCGGTCGAAAGCGACCAGACGCAGATCTGCATCACCGGCGTCGAGCACGGCAAGCGCTACCACATCAAACTTCGGGCTGGGCTCCCGTCGCAGGACAACGAGACGCTGCGCAAGGACGTCGAGCTCGACGTCTATGTGCCCGATCGGACGCCCTTCGTCGGCTTTGCCAACAACGCCTATGTGCTGCCTTCGGGCCTCGGCGGCGGACTGCCGATCACCTCGGTGAACGCCAAGAGCGCCGACGTCGTGATTTACCGCATCGGCGACCGCTCTATCGCGACCGCCGTGCGCAACGGCATCTTCAAGGGGACGCTCACTGGCTATTCGGCCGAGGACGTCGCCAACCAGTACGGCGAGCAGGTGTTCACCGGCACGGTCGATCTGGCCGAGGGCGCGCAGAACGCCATGGTCACCACCGCCATCCCGGTGACCGACGCGTTGGCCAAGCTCGAGCCGGGCGCCTACGTGGTGACCGCCAAGGTCACCGGCGGCAAGTCTGAATACTGGAATGACCTCGCGACGCAGTGGTTCATCGTCACCGATCTCGGGCTGACGACGGTTTCGGGCGATGACGGCGTGCATGCCTTCGTCCGCTCGCTGACCAGCGCCCAGCCGGTGAGCGGCATCAAGGTGAAGCTCGTCGCGGTCAACAACGAAATCCTCGGCGAGGCGACGACCGACGCCATGGGCGAGGCGACCTTCGCCCCGGGTCTAGCGCGAGGCGAGGGCGGCCGCGCGCCGCAGCTCCTCGTGGCCGAAACGGCGGCGGGCGACTACGCCTTCCTCGACATGTCGAAGCCGGCGTTCGATCTGACCGATCGCGGCGTCGACGGGCGTCCGTCGCCCGGTCCGCTCGATTTGTTCGCGACGACGGAGCGCGGCGTCTATCGTCCGGGTGAAACGGTGTTCCTGACCGCGCTGCTGCGCGATGTTCACGCCAAGGCCGTCACGGGCCTGCCGCTGACCATGGAGGTCGAGCGCCCTGACGGCGTCATCGCCTCGCACGATCTGCTGCAGGACAAGGGTGCCGGCGGCTATTTCGACGCGCTGCCGCTGGTGGCGGGCGCGATGCGCGGCGCCTGGACCATCCGGCTGTATGCCGACCCCAAGGCCGCGGCGCTCGATACCGTGACCTTCTTGGTCGAGGACTTCGAGCCCGAACGGCTTGCCTTCGACGTGACCGCTCCGGATGCGCCGCTCAAGACCGGCGAGCCCAACGAGATCGGCGTCGCCGCGAAGTATCTTTACGGCGCCACCGCGCCGGGCCTCTCGATCGAGGCCGACGCGGTGCTGCGTCCGGTGACCACGCTGTCGAAATACCCCGGCTACACCTTCGGGCGGACCGACGACACCGTGCAGACCGACCGTGAGCCGCTGGGTGTCGTCGGCACCACCGACGAACAGGGCAATGCCACGGCCCAGGTGACGCTGCCTGAGGCGACCGAAACCACCCGGCCGCTGGAAGCCGATGTGATCCTCCGCCTCGTCGACACCAACGGCCGCACCATCGAGCGCTCGATCACGCGCCCGGTGATGGCCGACGTCGACCGCATCGGCATCAAGCCGCAGTTCTCCGACAGCAACGGTCTCGCCGATGGCGCCTCCGCAGGCTTCGACGTGATCACGGTTGCACCGACCGGTGAGCTGGTCGCCAAGACCGGGCTCACCTGGACGCTCAGCAAGATCGACACGACCTATCAGTGGTTCCGCGACAACGGCACCTGGAAGTGGGAGTACATCACCACCACGCGTCAGGTCGCCAACGGCACGATCGACAGCTCGGCCACCGGCCCGGTGACGATCGCCAATCCGGTCAGCTGGGGCCGCTATCTGCTCGAGGTCACCAGCGATGGCGACCAGCCGACCTCGTCGAGCTACGATTTCTACGCCGGCTACTATTATGCCGACGCCAGCTCCGACACGCCCGACACCCTGCAGGTCGCCCTCGACAAGAAGGCCTACAAGGTCGGTGATACCGTCCACCTGAAGCTCGACCCGCAGTTCGCCGGCACCGCGCTGGTGATGGTGGTCGACGATCGCATCATCGACATGAAGGCGGTCGATGTGCCCGAAGGCGGCACCACGGTCGACCTGACCGTGACCGACGACTGGGGGCCGGGCGCCTATGTCACCGCGACCCTCTATCGCGCCTCGAGCGCGGCGGAAAAGCGGATGCCGGCGCGCGCGCTGGGTCTGGCGTTCGCCGACGTCGATCCGGGCGACCTCAAGCTCGACGTGAGTCTGGCAACGCCCAAGGAGTCGCTGCCGCGCACGAAGTTCACCACCACGTTCAAGCTCGCCAACGTCAAGGCCGGCGATAAGGCCTATGTGGCGGTCGCGGCTGTGGATCTCGGTATCCTCAACCTCACCAAGTTCAAGATCCCCGATCCGGATGGTTGGTTCTCCGGCCAGCGCCAGCTCGGGGTCGAGTTCCGCGATCTTTACGGCCAACTGATCGACCCGACGCAGGGCACGCTCGGCGCCGTCCGCTCGGGCGGTGACGAAGGCGGCTCGCGCCTCGGCACGCCGCCGGCGACGTCGGTCCTCGTTGCCCTGCATTCGGGGATCGTTGAGGTCGGCGCCGATGGTACAGCGACCGTCAGCTTCGACATGCCCGATTTCTCGGGCACGGTGCGGGTAATGGCGATGGCCTGGAGCGGCAACGCGGTCGGCCATGCCTGGGCCGACGTGATCGTCCGCGATCCCGTCGTCGTGACGCTGAGCCCGCCGCGGTTCCTCCGGCTCGATGACAGCTCGCGGCTCCTCGTCGAGGTCAACAACGTCGCCGGCCCGGCCGGCGCCTACAAGGTAGAGCTGGTGACGGGCGAGGGCCTCTCGACCGACGCCAAGGAGACCAGTGTCGATCTCGCGGCCGGCGCCCGAACGGCGCTGAACCTGAAACTCTCCGGCACCGGCATCGGCGATCAGGACCTCAAGGTCATCATCACCGGTCCGACCGGCGTGCAGCAGGTCAAGGAGCTGACGCTCGGAGTCCGTGCTGCGGCGCCGCCGCAGACGGTGAGCGAGATGATCCCGCTCGAGCCGGGCAAGTCGCTCGTGCTCGACAAGGCCCGCTTCGCCGGCCTAGTGCCGCACACCAGCGAGCTCAACCTCGCGATCGGACCGATCGCGCGGCTCAACGTGCCGCAGGTGCTCGATCAGCTCGACCGCTATCCTTATGGTTGCGTCGAGCAGCTCTCGAGCCGGGCGCTGCCGCTGCTCTACCTCAACGATGTTGCGGTGAGCCTCGGCATGGGTACCGACGAGGCGCTGAAGCAGCGCGTCCAGGACGCCATTACCGACATTCTGAGCCATCAGATGTCGAACGGCGCCTTCGGCCTCTGGGGTCCGTACGACGGCTCCGACATGTGGCTCGACTCCTACGTCACCGACTTCCTGCTCCGGGCCAAGGCCAAGGGTTTTGTGGTGCCGGACCAGGCGATGAGCAACGCGCTCGACAACCTCGGCAACCAGGTCTCGGCCGCCAGCGACTTCGACGATGGCGGCGAGGATATCGCCTATGCGCTCTACGACCTGTCGCGTGCAGGCCGGGCGGCGATCGGTGATCTGCGCTACTATGTCGAGACCAAGCTCGACGCCTTCGGCTCGCCGCTCGCCAAGGCCCAGATCGGTGCCGCGCTTGCCCTCTATGGCGACCGCACCCGCGCGGCCACCGCGTTCGCCGCGGCGATCGACGGGCTGATCCCCGACGATCCGAACGACTACCGCGCCGACTACGGCAGCCAGCTGCGCGATACCGCAGCCGTGCTGGCGCTTGCGGCGGAATTCACCCCGGCCGGGGTGGACATTCCGGCGCTGGCGAAAAAGCTCGGCGACCTGCGCGACCACGCACGCTGGACCTCGACCCAAGAGGACACCTGGACGCTCGTGGCCGCCGCCGCGCTCGAAAAGACCACGACCAGCGGTTCGATCACCATCGATGGCAAGCCACTGACCGGGACCGTTTACCAGCGCATAATGCAAGAGCACTTCGACGACGCCTCCGTCACCATCGCCAACACCGGCAACCAGCCAACGGAAGTGAAGGTGTCGGTGACCGGCATTCCGGCAACGCCGCCGAAGGCCTCGAACGACGGCTTCACCATCAGCCGCAGCTACTACCTGCCGGACGGCACGCCCGCCGACCTCAAGACCGTTCACCAGAACGACCGCTTTGTCGTGGTCCTCTCGATGACGGCGACGGCGCTCGGCTCGGGCGAATACGTGGTGGCCGATCCGCTGCCGGCCGGGTTCGAGATCGA
>JANXSI010000166.1 GCA_025352765.1 Devosia sp.
GAGTTGGGGACGATTGCGGGTGAGTTCGGTGATGGCGCAAGTCGGCCATTCGGATGGCGCTTTGCTGCTCGATGCGGCGCTGGAAAATATACCTTACGGATTTTGTGTCTGGTCGAGCGAGTTTCGGCTCGTGATGTGGAATCGGCACTATCTTGATATCTATGCTTTCCCGGTCGATCGCATCCGGCAGGGCATGTCGCTCGAAGCGGTCGTCGAGCTTTCGGCCGAGATGGGCAACCATCCCGACCAGACTCCTCGCGAGTTCCTCACCGCCTACAAGGCCGAGCTGCATGGCAACCGCGGTGGCGCGCGCGCCAAGACACGTGAGCGGCTGTCGGGCGGGCGCACTATTGAGACGGCGCATGTCTATTCACCGGGCCTGGGCTGGGTGGTGACGCATGAGGACGTGACCGAGGAGATCGCGTCGGAGGAGATCGTCCAGAAGCGCAAACGCGACCTGGAACGGCAGAACATCCGGCTCGATGCGGCGGTCAACAACATCAGCCAGGGGCTTTGCATGTTCGACCCCAAGGGTCGGCTGGTCATCTGCAACGCCCCCTACGCGCGCATCTACAACCTGACCGCCGATCTGGTCCGGCCCGGCACGCCGCTCGACGACATTCTGGTGCACCTGTTCGATCATGGCTTTCACGCCAGCAACGCCACCTCGCGCGAGCAGTATGTCGCCTGGCGGCACGAGGTGATCGCCCGCGGCCAGTATGACAAATCGGTCGTCGAATTCGGCACCCGCATCATCATGATGCAGCACCACCCGATGAAGGACGGCGGGTTCGTCTCGACCCACGAAGATATCACCGAACAGCGCCAGCAGGAGGCCCGCATCCAACACTTGGCGCGCCACGACGCGCTGACCGAGTTGCCCAACCGCACGCAGTTTCTCGAGGAAATGGCCAATTCCGAGGCGGCGATCGAACGCGGCCAGAAGGCGGCGGTGCTCTGCATCGACCTCGATCACTTCAAATCGGTGAACGACACGCTCGGCCATGCCATCGGCGACAAGCTGCTGATGCAGGTTTCGGCACGGTTGTGGGGCACCACCCGTGAGACCGACGTGCTCGCGCGCCTGGGCGGCGACGAGTTCTCCCTGCTGCTGCGGCCGATCGACAAGCCGGCCGACGCTGCGGCGATCGCTGAGCGCATCGTCAAGGCGATGTCCTCGCCCTTCACTATCGACGGGCACCAGGTGGTAATCGGCGCCAGCGTCGGCATCGCCATTGCGCCCGCCGATGGCGAAAGCACCGACGTGCTGATGAAAAACGCCGACCTCGCACTTTACCGCGCCAAGGCGGAGGGGCGCTCGACCTACCATTTCTTCGAAAAGGACATGGACGCCGCGATCCAGAAGCGGCGGATGATCGAGGCGGGGCTGCGGGCCGCGCTGGCGCTCAATGAATTGCGCGTGGTGTTCCAGCCGCTGGTCGGTCTTAAGGAAAACCGCATCACCTGCCTTGAGGCGCTGCTGCGCTGGACCCATGACGGCAAGGCCATCTCACCGGTCGAGTTCATTCCCATTGCCGAGGAAACGGGGCTCATCGTGCCGATCGGTGAATGGGTGCTCCGCGAGGCCTGCCGCGCGGCGGTCGCCTGGCCGACCGCGGCCCGCGTTGCGGTGAATCTCTCGCCGGTTCAGTTCAAGAACAAGCGGCTGTTCGAGACCGTGCATGCGATCCTCACCGAAACGGGCCTCCCGCCCACCCGGCTCGAACTCGAGATCACCGAGTCGCTGCTGCTCAACGACAACGAGCACACGCTGCAGACCCTGCACCGGCTGCGTGCCATCGGCATCCGCATCTCGATGGACGATTTCGGCACCGGCTATTCGTCGCTGAGCTATCTGCGGGCCTTCCCGTTCGACAAGATCAAGATCGACCGCTCCTTCATGCGCGACCTCGAGAGCCGCGGCGACAGCCTCGCCATCATCAAGGCGGTGATCGGCCTCGGCCATTCGCTGGGGATGTCGACGACTGCCGAAGGCGTCGAGACCGAGGAACAGCTGGCGGCAGTGCGCGAGCAGGGCTGCAACGAGGTCCAGGGCTTCCTGTTCTCGCCGCCGCTCGAGCAAAGCCAGATCAGCGCCCTGCTGCTCAAGGAAATGCAGCCGCCGCAGTTGAAGCGGGCGAGCTAGAGTCGCTGCCGGCCTAAGCCGCCTGCGGCACGACCCGCCCGGCAGCGGGCTTCTTCGCAATGGTTAGCACCAGTGCTGCCGCAAGCAGGCAGAAGAATCCCGCGAGAAAGATCGCCGGCATGTAGGAATCGGTGCCTGTCCTGACGGCGCCCGCCAGGAAGGCCGCCGAGCCGGCACCGAGCTGGTGGCCGGCAAACACCCAGCCGAACACCATGCCGGCCTTTTCCGGCCCGAAGCGCTGCGCCGTGAGCTTGACCGTCGGGGGCACGGTCGCCACCCAGTCGAGGCCGTAGAACACCGCAAAGCCTGTGAGGGTCAGCAGCGAAAAGCCCGAAAATGGCAGGAACAACAGGCTGAGGCCCCTGAAGCCGTAGTAGATCAGCAGCAGGTAGCGGTTGTCGTAGCGGTCGGAAAGCCAGCCTGAAGCGATGGTGCCGACGAAATCGAACGCGCCGATCAGCGCCAGATAGCCGGCGGCGCCAGTCGGGGTGATACCGACATCGCCGCAGATCGAGATCCAGTGCTGCTGGATGAGCCCGTTCGTCGAGAAGCCGCAGACGAAGAACGTCGCGAACAGCACCCAGAACACCTGCGTCTTGGCCGCCTCACGCAGCGTGATCAGCGGCAGCGTCAGCAACTCGATGAGCTTGCGGCTGTGCGGCTGGACCGGCGTGATCTTGTTCTGCCCGTACACCGGAAGGCCCACATCGGCCGGATGATCGCGCAGGAACAGCCCAGCGAGCACGAACGCGGTCGAGAGGATCACGACGACAAGGGTCAGGGCGGCTCGCCAGCCAATGCTCTCGCTGAGGGCTGCCAGCAGCGGCAAAAAGATCAGCTGCCCCGTCGCATTAGACGCTGTCATCATGCCGACGACGAGGCCGCGGCGTTTGTCGAACCAGCGGCTGGCGACCGTTGCGCCGAGCACCAGTGCGGTCATGCCGGTGCCGACGCCGATGACGATGCCCCACAGCAGCAAGAGCTGCCAGAGCTCGCGCATGAACAGCGAGCCGACGATGCCCGAAGCGATGAGCGCCAACGCCGCGGCGACCACCTTTCGGAGGCCGAAATGGTTCATGAAGGCAGCGGCGAACGGGCCGAGCAGGCCGAAGATCACCAGCCGCACCGCAAAGGCTGAGGAGATCTGCTCCGTGGTCCAGCCAAATTCCTTCTCGAGCGGCTGGATCAAAACCCCCGCCGAGCCCATGGCACCGGCCGTCGCCAGCATGACGAGGAAGGTCGTGAAGGCGACAACCCAGCCGTAGTGGATGTTGCGCTTGGCGAGAGCCGCCGCGAGAGCGTTCGAAATCATCGTCTTGTTCTCATAGCGCGTTCAGCAATGCGTCCAGCTGGGCACGGCCGGACTCGCCCAGTCTGTTTCCAATGCGGGCCTGTGCCCCGCTCCACAGCGGCGTCGCCTGATCGAGCGTGGCCCGGCCGGCCTCCGTCAGCGCCACGGCGGCCTTGCGATGGTCGGCATCGTCGCTCGCGGCAACGAGGCCTATCCGCTCCAGCACCTTCACATTGCGTCCCAGCGTCGAACGGTCGAGTTCGGTGATCTCGCCCAAGCGGGTCAGCGAAACCGGGCCGTGCCGCCTGACGTTCCTCAGCAATGAGAATTGCGCCAGATTCACCCCGGCGGGCGCCAGCGCCTCGTCGTAAAGGGCGGTCATCTTTCGGCTGGCCTTGCGCAGCGAGATGCAGATACAGGGATAATCCATGAGTGCGGGTATATACCCGCATCAAGGCTCCGCACAAGTCCGATCGCTTCCTCCCACCGTAAAGTCTCCCATGCCTCGTTCCCCCCTCGGCTGGCTCGACCTCATTGTCCCCAAGGACGCCGGCAGCCGCCGGATCGCCGCCGACCTCGCCTACGGTCCCGACCCGCGCCACCGGCTCGATCTTTTCGTGCCCAAACGCATCAATGGCCCGCTGCAGCTGATGATCTTCGTCTATGGCGGCGGTTGGCACGAAGGAACGCGCGAGGACTACAGCTTCGCCGGACGGGCCTTCGCGGCGCTGGGGTTCCTGACGGCGGTGATCGACTACCGGCTGGTCCCGGAGGTGCATTTTCCGGCCTTCGTCGAGGATTGCGGCCGCGCCGCCAGCTGGCTGCAGGAACACGCCGCAACCTATGGCGGCGACCGCGACCGGGTAGTCCTCAGCGGCCATTCGGCCGGCGCCTACAATGCCGTGACGCTGGCCCTCGACCCCGCCCGCTTCGGCGCCCCGGGGCTCGTTGGCCACATCGAGGCGGTCATCGGGCTCTCCGGACCCTATGATTTCTACCCCTTCGACGTGCGCGAGAGCCGCGATGCCTTCGCGAATTACCCCGAGCCGAAGCAAACCCAGCCGGTCGAGCTGGTGACGCCGGCTGCTCCGCCCATGCTGCTGGTCCACGGCAACACCGACACCGTCGTCGGGCTCTACAATTCGGTCCACCTGGCCGAAAAACTCCGTAATGCGGGGGTTCCGGTCGAAGAACGGCACTACCCAAAGATGGGCCACCCGCAGACTGTCCTCGCCCTGATGCGGCCCTTCCGGCGCATCTGGCCCGAGTACCGGGATGTCGCGGCGTTTCTCGCCAAGCGGCTCGCCAAGGGGGACGCCACCACCGAAACTGCGGCGGTTCGGGTAACCTAAACGCCGTCCGCAGCCCCGCCATGCAGGGAATTGTCTTGAGATTGTGACACCGCTTGACTATGTGAGCGGCTCATTCTCCCTCTTTTCGTTAGGCGGCCCCAGATGGCGTTGCGCAACATCGCGATCATCGCGCACGTTGACCACGGCAAAACTACCAT
>JANXSI010000214.1 GCA_025352765.1 Devosia sp.
GGCGGCAACGAAGGGGTTGGCGAAGCGGGCTTCGTAGTCGGCGGTGCGCTTGGCGATCTTGTCCTTGTCGTTGAGTTCGGCGCGGTAGAGGATTTCGGTGGCGCCCTTGGCGCCCATCACGGCGATTTCGGCAGACGGCCAGGCGTAGTTGACGTCGGCGCGGATGTGCTTTGAGGCCATGACGTCGTAGGCGCCGCCATAGGCTTTCCGGGTGATGACGGTGACTTTCGGCACCGTGGCTTCGGCATAGGCGAAGAGCAGTTTGGCGCCGTGCTTGATGATGCCGCCATATTCCTGCGCGACCCCGGGGAGGAAGCCCGGGACATCGACCAGCGTCAGGATTGGAATGCCGAAACAGTCGCAGAAACGGATGAAGCGCGCGGCTTTCTTGGATGAGTTGATGTCGAGGCAGCCGGCGAGGACCAGCGGCTGGTTGGCGACGACGCCGACGGTTTCGCCGTCGAGGCGGATGAAGCCGGTGAGGATATTGCCGGCGTGGTCCTTCTGCAGCTCGAGGAAATCGCCTTCGTCGGCGATGCGGCGCACCACCTCGTGCATGTCGTAGGGCTTGTTGGCGCTGTCGGGAATGATGGTGTCGAGGGCCGGCTCGACTCGCTCGATGGTGTCGTAGGGGGTGACGCGCGGTGGCTTGACCCCGGCGTTGAGCGGCAGGAAATCGAACAGGCGGCGGACTTCGAGCAGGGTGTCGATGTCGTTGTCGAAAGACGCGTCGGCAACCCCGGAGATCCTGGTGTGAGTTCCTGCCCCGCCGAGCTCTTCATGGGTGACGATCTCGGAGGTGACGGTTTTGACGACGTCCGGGCCGGTCACGTACATGAAGCTCGTGTCCTTCACCATGTAGATGAAGTCGGTCATGGCCGGCGAATAGACGGCGCCGCCGGCGGTCGGGCCCATGATCACCGAAATCTGCGGTACGGCGCCCGAGGCCATGACGTTGCGCAGGAACACGTCGGCATAGCCGCCCAGCGCCGCGACGCCCTCCTGGATGCGGGCGCCGCCGGAATCGTTGAGGCCGATGATGGGCGCGCCGTTCTGGATGGCGAGTTCCATCACCTTGCAGATCTTTTTGGCGTGGGTTTCGCTGAGTGAGCCGCCGAAGACGGTGAAATCCTGCGAAAAGACGTAGGTCATGCGGCCGTTGATGGTGCCCCAGCCGGTGACCACGCCGTCGCCCGGGATGATGGTCTTTTCCATGCCGAAATCCACCGCGCGGTGGGTAACGAACATGTCGTATTCCTCGAAACTGCCGGGATCGAGCAGGACGTCGAGGCGCTCGCGGGCGGTGAGCTTGCCCTTTTGGTGCTGGGCGTCGATCCGCTTCTGGCCGCCGCCCAGCCGGGCTTCGGCGCGCCGCGCCTCCAGCGCTTCGATGATGTTCTGCATGCTCCCTCGCTCCGGCTTTGACCGGTTGGTCAAAAACTAGACTGCCTCGTGGAAAAGGCCAAGGCCATATGAGCCCAGATTGACCTCTATGTCATTCCCGCGAAAGCGGGAATTGGGGCAGCGCATAGGGATGTCCGAGGACGCCGTCTGGATTCCCGCCTGCGCGGGAATGACGTTGTGGGTGGGAGAGAGCTGGCGGAGTCAGGTGCCGCGCGGCTTGGCGCGGGCGGTGGCGGTGGCGGCGATGGGGTCTTCGGGCCAGAGGTGGCGGGGATAGCGGCCGCGCAGGTCCTTGGCCACGTCCTTCCAGGAGCCGCGCCAGAAGCCGGGGAGATCGCTGGTGGTCTGGATCGGGCGGTGGGCGGGGGAGAGAAGGACCAGCAGCAGCGGGACCTTGCCATTGGCGACGGCGGGGTGGCGGTCGAGGCCGTAGAGTTCCTGGACGCGGATTTCGAGGGTCGGACCGGCTTCGGCGGCGTAGTCGATGGGGACGTGGCTGCCCGAGGGGGCGTTGAAGTGCGAGGGCAGCAGCCGGTCGATTTCGGCCCGCTGGGCGTAGGGCAGCAGCGTCGACAACAGGCCGTCGAGGTCGTTGGCGGTGATGTCGGCAAGGCTGGTGCGGCCATGAATGAAGGGCTGCAGGTCGCCGGCCGGCACTGTGGCGGCGTCGGGCCAGGGTGCGCCGATCGTGTCGTAGAGGAATTTGACGCGTGCAAGCAGCGTGCGCTGGTCCTTCGACCAAGGCAGCCGATCGGCAACATGTTCGGCGAGGAGTGCCGCGGCGGCCTCGGCGTCGGGCGGCGGTACGGGATCGTCGGCGAGAACCAACGCGCCATAGAGGCGGCGGCGACGGGCGCGGACCGAGGACGAGGCGGCGTCCCAGTGGAGCGTCGTTTCAGATTTGATCTGCCCGGCAAAAAGGTCCTCGAGGTCGGCGCGGTCGAGGGCAACGGCGCTGCGGATCTTGCCGTTGGCTGCGACACCGGTGATTTCGGTGGCGACGAGGAAGGGCGAACTGGCGAGCGCATCGGACGGCTCGAGCGCGGCGGCGCGGCCATTGGCGAGACGGAAGCGGCCACGGGCGCCGGCGGCCTGGGCGACGCGGTCGGGGAAGGCGCGGGCGAGGTTGCGGCCGAGATCGAGATCCTCGCCCGGCGCGCCGCCCCAGCGGCGGGCGAGGGTGCGGGCGTCGTTGGCGCGGCGCGAGCGATCGGCGCGGAAGCGCGACAGGCGATGGCTGAGATCGGTGTCGTCGCCGCCGAGACCGCGTTCGCTGACCAGCGCGGCGAGCTCGGCGGCGGTGCCAGGGTCTTCGGCGCGATGCACCATGTGGGCGAGACGCGGATGGAGCGGCAACTTGGCGAGCGCCCTGCCCTCCTGGGTAATGCGGCCGTTGGCGTCGAGCGCTTCGAGATGGGTGAGGAGCGCCGCGGCCTCGGCCCAGGCGGGTTTGGGCGGCGGATCGAGAAAGCGCAGCGCGGCCGGGTCGCTGACGCCCCAGTTGGCGAGATCGAGGGCGAGGCCGGCGAGATCGGCGGTCAGGATTTCGGGGGCGTCATAGGCCTCGAGCGCGCCGGTCTGGCCCTCGTGCCAGAGCCGGTAGGCAATGCCGGGTGCGGTGCGGCCGGCGCGACCGCGGCGCTGATCGGCCCCGGCGCGCGAGACTTTTCGGGTTTCGAGCGTGGTGAGGCCGGTCGCCGGGTCATAGGCGGGGACGCGGTGGAGCCCGGAATCGACGACGATGCGGATGCCCTCGATGGTGAGCGAGGTTTCGGCGATCGAGGTGGCGAGGACGATCTTGCGGCGGCCGGGAGGTGCCGGATCGATGGCGCGGTCCTGCTCGTCGGCGCTGAGCTGGCCGTAGAGCGGGGCGACATCGACATTGGCGGGAACGCGCGACGCAAGGCGCTCCACGGTGCGGGAGATCTCGGCCTGGCCGGGGAGGAAGACGAGCAGCGAGCCCTCGTCGGCACGGAGCGCAGCGAGGATGGCGGCAGTCACCTGGTCCTCGAGGCGCTGCAGCGGATCGGGCGCGAGGTAGCGCGTCTCGACCGGGAACGCCCTGCCCTCGCTGCGCACCACCGGGGCGTCGAGCAGGGTGGCGACGCGGGCGCCGTCGATGGTGGCGGACATCACGAGCAGCCGCAGATCGGGGCGGAGCGCCGCCGCATCGAGCGACAGCGCGAGGCCGAGATCGGCATCGAGACTGCGCTCGTGGAATTCGTCGAACAGCACGGCGGCAACGCCGGTCAGCTCGGGATCGTCGAGCAGCATGCGGGTGAAGACGCCCTCGGTCACCACTTCGACGCGGGTGGCCTTGGTTACCTTTGTCTCGAGCCGGACGCGGTAGCCGACGGTCTGGCCGACGGCCTCGCCCAGCGACTGCGCCATGAAGCGTGCAGCGGCGCGGGCGGCGAGGCGGCGGGGTTCGAGCACGATGATGCGGCCGTCGTTGCGCCACGGGACGCCGAGCAATGCCAGCGGCACGCGGGTGGTCTTGCCGGCGCCCGGCGGGGCGACCAGCACGGCGCGCGGACCGCTTTGGAGGGCGGCCAGCAATTCGGGCAGCGCAGCATCGATGGGGAAAATCATCGAAGTTGTCTTGTCGGCAAAGCCGGCTTCCTGCAAGGGGCAACCGATCGGCGTTTCGTGCGTTTGCCGAGGGAAATGGAGTTTCGCCCGATGGACGCTTCGATCACTTCGCTGGACGCGGTCGAAAGGCTGCTGAGGAACTGGTCTGCCGACGCGGATCGCTACCGGAGCGCGGCGCTCGATGCACGGACCGGCGTTCGGCCGGGCGCGGCGCTGGTCGCCGGGGCGGAAGAGACGCAGGAGCGGCTTTGCACCCTGCTCGACACCATCGACCAGGCGATTTCGACGCTCTCGCCGGGTGATCCGGCCTTCCGCGGGTGGCTGAGGACGCAGGTGACGGCCTCGGCCCTGCTCGAAAGCGTTGGCAATTCACTCGACGTGCTGGAGCGAATGGTGGCCATTCCCAACGCCGAACCGACGCGGATCGAGCGCTCGAGCGGGCTCAAGGTCGCTGCGGAGTAGCGGACTTACTCGATTGTCGAACAATGCATTCGGACAATCCGTTATTCCCGAACGCTGAGACTGGCGCCATGTAGGATCGACAGGCAGCCATCGGGGCCGCCACATCCGCGAAGTGGCAAAAATGCTCGACCTTTCCGACCGTCCGACCGAAACCGCCGCTCTGTCGCCGACGGCGCCGATGCAGATTGGCCTCGTGACGCTCAACGTCCAGAACCTTGAGAGTGTCAGCGACTATTACCGCCGCGTCATCGGGCTCGAGGTGATCGCCACCGACGGCACGACGCAACGGCTCGGCGCGGCGGGCACGGCATTGCTCGAACTGCGCGGCAATGCCGCGCTCGCGCCGCGCGATCCGCGCAGCGCCGGGCTGTTCCACACCGCATTCCTGATGCCGAGCCGGGGCGATCTGGGGGCCTGGTTGCGCTATGTCGCCAGCAGCCGGCTGCCGGTGGCGGGCGCGTCGGACCACGCGGTCAGCGAGGCGATCTATCTGAGCGATCCCGAAGGCAACGGCATCGAGGTCTATGGCGACCGGCCGCGGGCCAGCTGGCCGAGTTCGGCCGCGGGCATCGAGATGACCACCGAGGCGCTCGATGTGCAGGATCTCCTCGCTGAGGAGGCAGGCAAAGAGTGGCGCGGCGCGCCTGCCGGGATGATCGTCGGACACATGCATCTGCAGACCGGGCGCCTGACCACCGCCGAGGCATTCTACAAGGATGTGCTGGGGTTCGATGTCACCTGCCGCTATCCGGGCGCGGTGTTTTATGGCGCCGGCGGCTATCACCATCAGTTGGCCACCAACATGTGGAACAGCCGCGGCGCGGGCGTAATCGCCCCCAAGACCACTGGCCTCGTCGGCTACGAGATCATCCTCGACACCCTCACGCAGCGCAACGAGATCGTGGCGCGGGCCGAGGCGGCAGGGCTGGCGGCGCAAGCCGATGGCGGGGCGATCGTCGTCCCAGATCCGTCGGGGCTTGGCATTTCGCTCAGCCTTCGCGAAGGAGCCTGAGCATGCTGGTCGACGGCAAATGGGACAGCGACTGGCAGCCGGTACAAGGCACCGATGCCAAGGGCGGCTTCGTGCGGCAGACCTCGAGTTTCCGCAACTGGGTGACGCCCGACGGCAGCGCCGGGCCGAGCGGCGAGGCCGGGTTCAAGGCGGAAGCCGGGCGCTATCACCTCTATGTGGCGCTGATCTGCCCGTGGGCGTCGCGGACGCTGATCGGGCGCAAGCTGAAGCGGCTCGAGGACGTGATCTCGGTCTCGGTGGTCGAGCCGGGGCTGACGCCGCAGGGCTGGCGGTTCGGGGATTTCCCGGGCGCGACGGACGATGCGGTCAATGGCGCGACCTACATGCACGAGATCTATACAAGGGCCGACCCGCATGTCAGCGGCCGGGCGACGGTGCCGGTGCTGTGGGACAAGGCGCGCGGCGTGATGGTCAACAATGAATCGGCCGACATCCTGCGGATGCTGAATTCGGGCTTCGGCGGACTCGCCGATGACAGCATCGACCTTTACCCGGAGCCGTGGCGGGTCGAGATCGATGCGCTCAATACGGCGATGTATCCGCGGCTCAACAACGGCGTCTATCGCGCCGGGTTCGCGACGACACAGATCGCCTATGACGAGGCGTTCGCCGACGTGTTCGGCATGCTGGACGAACTGGAAGCCCGGCTCGCCGGGAAATCGTTTCTCGTCGGCGACCGGCTGACCGAGGCGGACGTAAGGGCATTCGTCACGCTGGTGCGGTTCGACCTCGCCTATTTCGGGCTGTTCAAATGCAATCTGCGGCGGATCGCCGACTATCCGCGGCTCAGCGCGTACCTCACGCGGATGCTGGCGGTGCCCGGGATCCGCGAGACGGTGAGCGTCGAGCACATCAAGCAGGGCTATTATTCGGTGAAGGCACTCAACCCGACCGGCATCGTGCCGCGCGGGCCGGAGATCGCCGGGCTGGCGGAGGTGACGCTGTGAGCCCGGATGGACTGATCGTCCTGCTGCACGGCTTTGGCAGCGACGGCGCCAATATGCGCCCGGTGGGCGCGTATTTCGAGGCCCAGATGCCGGGGCTCTGGATCGCCGCGCCGGATGCGCCGGAGCGGGCGGGTGGCGGGTACCAGTGGTTTTCGATTGCCGGGGTGAGCGAGGCCAACCGGCCGGCGCGGGTCGAAGCGGCGCGGACGGCTTTCGATGCAACGCTGAGGGCCGTGATCGCCGGAGCCGGGTTTGCCGAAAAACTCGACCGCGTGGTGCTGGTCGGATTCTCGCAGGGTTCGATCATGGCGCTCGATGCGCTGGCCTCGGGCCGCTGGCCGGTGGCGGGGGTGGTGGCGTTTTCGGGGCGGCTGGCGTCGCCCGAGCCCCATGCGCCGTCGCGCACAACGCGGCTGCTGCTGATGCATGGCGGGGCGGACGGGGTGATCCCGGCGGCGGAGAGCGTCGCCGCGGCGGCCGCGTTCGAGGCGATGGGGGTGGCGACGGAGCTGCTGGTGCTGCCCGGCGTGCCGCACACGATTGCGCCGGAGGGCGCAGCGCGGGCAGCGGCAGCGATTGCCGGGATGCTAGGGGGATAGGCGGGCGGGTGGGAACACGACCCCCACCCTCGGTCCCTCCCCTCAAGGGGGAGGGAGGCGATTGAACCGATGGGCCTCGCCCGTCTCAGTCCTTGGCGCGTTCGACGTAGCTGCCGTCTTCTGTCATGACGACGACGCGGGTGCCGACGCCGATGTGGGGCGGGACCATGGTCTTGGCGCCGTTCGAAAGGATGGCGGTCTTGAACGAGGACGAAGCCGTCTGGCCCTTGACCACCGGTTCGGTCTCGACGATCTCGAGGGTGACGCGGGCGGGGAGTTCGATGGCGACGGCGACGCCCTCAAAGGTCTTGAGGAAGACCTTCATGCCGTCCTGGAGGAAGATCTTCTGGTCGCCGATGACGTCGTCCGACACCGTCAACTGCTCGAAATTGGTGGGCTCCATGAAATGGTTGCCCTCGCCGTCGGCGTAGAGGAACTGGTATTCGCGCTCGTCGACATCGGCCTTTTCGACCATTTCGACGGTGCGCCAGCGGCCGACCACCTTCACGCCGTCCGACATGCGGCGCATGTTGACGTTGGTGATCGAGTTGCCCTTGCCGGGGTGGACGTTTTCGGCGGTCAGGATGATGTGGAGATTGCCGTCCTGCTCGACGACGTTGCCTTTGCGCAGGGACGAGGCGATGACCTTGACCATAGTTCTTCCTTGTTCTGTCTTTGGCGCCGGCCTAGGAGCGCGATGCGCCCGGCCTGACACGGAATAGATTGTTCGGCGCCGCCGATAGCGCAAATCCGCCCAAACTGCCAGTCCCGAGCACGAAAGATGCCGAACTTGCCCGATTTCCCGCCCTCGCCGCCGATTTCGCCATGGTGGACGCCCGACAGGCACGCCGACCGGCGGCCGTTCCTCCTGGCCCGCAACCGGATCGAACTGGCGGTCAGGGGGTATTTCGCGAATGCGGATTTCCTCATGGTCGACCCGCCGGGCCTCCAGCGCAGCCCGGGCAACGAAACGCATCTGCATGCCTTTGCGACCGAGATGATCGGCGAGGACGGAACGCGCCAGCGGCTTTATCTCCACACCTCGCCCGAGTTCTCGATGAAGAAGCTGCTGGCGGCGGGGGAAGTGCGGATCGCCAGCCTCGGGCATGTGTGGCGCAACCGCGAGCGCACGGCGACGCACCATCCCGAGTTCACCATGCTCGAATGGTACCGGGTGGCGGAACCCTACACAGCGGTGATGGACGATTGCATCGCGCTGCTCCGCCTGGCCGCGGAAACGGCTGGGACCACGACGCTGCGGTTTCGTGGGCGGGACTGCGACCCGTTCGCGGTGCCGGAGCGGCTGAGTGTCGCCGAGGCATTCGCGCGGCATGCCGGGATCGATTTGCTGGCGACGATCTTGCCGGACGGCACGACCGATGCCGATGCACTGGCCACGGCGATGCGCGGAGCCGGCATCGCCGTGCCGGAGGACGCCGGCTGGTCGTATCTGTTCACGCGGGTGCTGACGGAAAGGATCGAGCCGCACCTCGGGATGGGGCGCATCACGATCCTCGATCGCTATCCGGCGGCGGAGGCGGCACTGGCGCGCAAGAGCGGCGA
>JANXSI010000218.1 GCA_025352765.1 Devosia sp.
GCACGAGAAACTTCCGGTTGCGAGGACGCGGCAACGATTAGCCGCTCACCCCGGCAAGGGCAAGCGGCTCGGAAGACGCAGGCGGATGGATCAGAACTTGTAGGTGAGCTCCGCGAGGAGGCCGTAGCGGATCATCGAGAACGGATTGGCGCGCGTGATGTACTGCTGGTTGGAGAAGGAGGGCGCAGTATCGAAATTGGGAGAGTTCAGCTGGTCAGGGACCACCGGCGGGCCCGGATCGCCAGCGACGGGCTGATTGGAATCTGTAGGATCCCCAATTTGGGCCCGGCTGAACTTGGCATCGACCGTGCCTTGTACATAAGTCGCACGGCCGCCAAGCCGGAACACCCAGTTCTCCGTCGGGTGGAAACCGATCATCGCCTCCGCCGCCCCGCCGTAGCCCCAGCCATCGATGGTGGTCGGGGAGGACTGGATGTCGTGGATATTGTACGCGCCGGTCAGGCCGTGCGGGCCCGCAGTGCTCGAATTATCGTAGGACACCAAGCCGCCCGTCGGGGCGCCGCTGCCGGCGCCGAGAGTCCCGGTGATCTTGGCGTAGGGAACGGCCGCCACCTCGGCGCTGATGTCGAACAGACCCATGTTCGCGCTGGCGTTGACGCCGAGCCGCAACATGTGGGCCGCAATGTCGTTGACTGTGCTGCCGCCGGCGAACGAGGTTTGACCCGACGACGGATCATAGCTGATGTCAGCTGCCGACTTCGCGGTCGTGTAGTTGTCGGAATAGTTGTTGGGCGAGTCGTTCCAGTACATGTAGCCGACGAACGGGCTAAGAGCGTAGCTCTTGGTGTCGCCCAGAACGGTATATCCAAGATCAGCGCCGAGGTAGTTCACAGTGCCGTTGGTCACGCTGGTGGTGCCACTGTTGTCATCCGACGAACCATCGACCTTATAGGCGAGGCCGGCTACCGCCTTGGCGTAGGTGTGGGTTTGCGCGTCATCGACCCGCATGTGCGCCTCAACAAACTGCGAGGTGTCTTCTTCGGTCATAGTGCCATGGTCGCCGGCGAGGCCGCTGTTGATGGCAAAACTCTGCTTGCCCATCGAGTAGTAGTAGCGGGTCCCGAACTCGAAGCGGAGACTGTCGTCCTCGGCATTCAGATCGGTCCAGTCCTTGGGCTCGGTCGACAGCGACGATCGCAAGGCGCCGGTGCCAGTGTCCTCGCCGTTCCAGTCGTTCGGATCGGCGGCAATGGCGGGCGAGGCGGCGGCGAGCGCTGCGATCAGCACGAGCAGGCTGGGTGTTGAACGGACCATCTGACCCTCGGAGACACAAGAACTACAATCGCGTCCTTTATGGTCCGTTAGGGTTAATGTTCCGCTAAATCGGCCTAGACAGTTATGCGGACAGATTCACGCGCGGGCCGCTGCGCACGGATTTCCTCGGCGACGAGGAAGGCGAGTTCGAGCGACTGGCTGGCATTGAGCCGGGGGTCGCAATAGGTGTGGTAGCGGTCCTTGAGGCTCGCATCGGTCACCGGAGCGACGCCGCCGCCGGTACATTCAGTGACGTCGTCACCGGTCATTTCGATGTGGATGCCGCCCGCATAGGTGCCCATCTGACGGTGCACCTGGAAGAACGAGTGGACCTCGCTCAGCACCTTGTCGAACGGCCGGGTCTTGTAGCCGGTGGCGGATTTGACGGTGTTGCCGTGCATCGGATCGGAGCACCAGACGACGGTCCGGCCCTCCCCCTGCACCGCCTCGATGACGCGCGGCAGGTGCTCCTTCACCTTGTCCGACCCGAAGCGGCAAATCAGCGTGATCCGCCCCGCCTCGTCCCTGGGATTGAGCTTGTCGAGAAGCCGCATCAGGTCGTCGCTGGAGAGGCTCGGCCCGCACTTGATGCCGATGGGGTTCTTGATGCCTGAGAAATACTCGACATGCGCCGCCTCGGGCTGCCGCGTCCGGTCGCCGATCCACAGCATATGGCCGGAGGTCGCGTACCAGTCGTTGGTGATCGAATCCCGCCGGGTCAGCGCTTCCTCATAGCCGAGCAGCAGCGCCTCGTGGCTGGTGTAGAAGCGGGTCTCGCGCAATTGCTGGGTATTGTCGGGCGTAAGCCCCAAAGCGCGCATGAAGTCGATGGCGTCGTCGATCTTTCTGGCCACCTCCTCGAACTTCGAGTTGGTGTTGGAATCCTTCATGAACCCCATCGTCCATTCGTGGACGCGGGCGAGGTTGGCGTAACCACCCGAGGCGAAGGCGCGCAGGAGGTTGAGCGTTGCCGCCGACTGCCGGTAGGCGAGCAGCAACCGCTCGGGATCCGGATTGCGCGCTTCCGGCGTAAAACCGATGTCGTTGATGATATCGCCGCGATAGCTCGGCAGCGTCACCCCATCGATGGTCTCGGTGTCGGCCGAGCGCGGCTTGGCGAACTGGCCGGCGATGCGACCGACCTTAAGCACCGGCTTGCCAGCGCCGTGGGTGAGAACCACCGCCATCTGCAGAAAAACACGGAAGAAGTCGCGGATATGGTCGGCGCCGTGCTCGGCAAAGCTCTCGGCGCAGTCGCCGCCCTGCAGCAGGAAGGCCTCGCCCCGCGAGACTTCCGCCAGATGCGACTTGAGCTCGCGCGCCTCGCCGGCGAACACCAGCGGTGGAAAGCTTGCCAGCTGCTTTTCGGCAGCCAGGAGTTTCGCGGCGTCGGGATAGGCCGGCACCTGCGAAATCGGCTTGTTGCGCCAGCTTTGCGGGGTCCAGCTATCCATGGTCTTACTCGCTCACGTTTCGCGGCGCGGTCTAGCAAGCACCGCGCCTGAAGGGAAGCTCAGACCTTGACGCCACCCCGGTAACGGTAGCTCGGCGCCTTGAACGTCACCAGTTCCTCGGCGGCGGTCGGGTGCATGGCCATGGCGCGATCGAAATCGGCCTTGGTGGCGCCCATGCCGATGGGGATCGCCGCCATCTGGATCAATTCGGCGGCGCCGGGGCCGATGATGTGGACGCCGAGAACCTTGCCGCCATTGGCTGCGGTGATCAGCTTCAGCATCATCCGGTCCGTCTTTTGCGACAGCGTGTTGATCATCGGCCGGAAGCGCGTGAGGTAGATGTCGATGTCGTCGTGCGTCGCCGCTTCGAGTTCGGTCAGCCCAATAGTGCCTACTTCCGGTTCGGCAAACACCGCGGTGCCGATCTGGCTGTGATCGACCGAAAGCGGATTGTTGTTGAACAGCGTCTCGGCGACATACCAGCCCTCGCGGATCGCCACAGGGGTCAGCGCGGCGCGGCCGGTGACGTCGCCCACAGCGTAGATAGACGGGACGTTGCTTTGGGAGAATTTGTCGACCCTGATCGAGCCGTCCGGGTGGAGCTCGACCCCAGCCATTTCGAGTCCGAGCCCCCAGGTGTTGGCGCGGCGGCCGGTTGCGAACATCACCGCTCCGTAGGGCGCGTCCACTTCGTCCGAGAAGTGGACGAGAGTGTTGTCGCCTTGCCGCTCGAGGCCGCGGACATTGGTTTCGTAGATGAATTTGATGCCGCGATCCTGAAGTCCCGCTTCAAGTCCAACGCGCAGATCCTCGTCGAAACTGCGCAAAATCTTTTCACCGCGGTAGACGATCGTGGTGTCGACGCCCAGCCCGGCAAAGATCGTGGCGAACTCGACGGCGATGTAACCGCCGCCCTCGATTAGGATCGAGTGGGGCAGCTTTTCGAGATGGAACGCCTCGTTGGAGGTGATGCCCAGCTCTCGGCCGTGGATTTCCGGGACATGCGGGTGTCCGCCGGTCGCGACCAGCAGGTATTTCGCGCTCAGCTCACGACCGTCCTTGCCGAGCCGCACACTGTTGGGTCCGGTCACGACGGCCCGGTCGCGAATGATCTCGACCTTGGCGTTCTCGAGGGTGGAGACGTAGGCCCGTTCGAGCCGGGCAATTTCGGTATCCTTGTTGCGGACCAGGGTCGGCCAGTCGAAGGACGGGGTCGGAACAGTCCAGCCATAGGACTCCGCGACGTCGAAGAGCTCGGGGAAGCGGCTGGCGTAGACGAACAGTTTCTTGGGAACGCAGCCGCGGATGACGCAGGTGCCGCCGACGCGATATTCTTCGACGATGGCGACCCTGGCGCCGTGATTGGATGCCACGCGCGCG
>JANXSI010000250.1 GCA_025352765.1 Devosia sp.
GACCGACATGACGATCGTCCTGCAGAACCAGTTCTGGGATTTGAAGGTCAGCGAAACCGGCTTCGAGGTCGGCCTGAGCTTCGACGACAAGCCGGAAACGCTGGTGATCCCCTTTACCGCCATCAAGGGGTTCTTCGACCCCTCCGTGCAGTTCGGCCTGCAACTGACCGGCGCGGCGCCGCTCCCCACCGAGGACGAGACGGCCGAAGCGAGCGAGCCCACCAAGCTCGTGCCCTCGACCGCCCCGCCCGTCGTCCAGGAAAGCACGGGCGAAAAGGTCGTCAGCCTCGACGCGTTCCGCAAGAAATAGCCGATAGGGTGCGCCGATGCAGAAACGGTCGCTGACCATTGCCGGTCACTCGACCAGCATCGCGCTCGAACCTGAATTCTGGGCCGCTCTCGAAGCCCTCGCCCACACGCGCGGCCTGCGCCTCACCACACTGATCGAGGAAATCGATCGCGGCCGCGACGGGCCAAACCTGTCGTCAGCTCTCCGCGTCGCGGCGCTGCGCGGCGCGCAATCCGCGTCACAGCCCTAGATCGCTCGCCGCCTTCTTGGCCGCCAGATCGGCGGCGGCCTTGCGCGCCGCTTCGTCGAGCGCCGCCTGCTTGGCTGCCGCGTCGGTTGCCGCCTGCGCAGCGGCGACCTTGGCAGCCTCGGCGGCCGCCTGCTCGGCAGCAAGCCGCGCCTGCTCGGCTGCCGCGGCCTTCTGCCGGGCTTCGTCCTCGGCCTGCAATTTCTCGAGCCGCGCCAGTTCGACTTCGCTCGCCTTGATCTTCATGCCGTCGGTCAGGGCCGACACGTCGTAGCTGGTGACCGGGGCCCAGAGCGGGCCCTGGATCACCGCGGCGACCTCGGCCGTGGTCGGATCGACCGCGCTCGCGGGATCGGCGGTCCCAACCGGCGACATGGCATAGCGCGCATCGAGCGTCAGCGTGGGGAGCGCGAGGCTCGCCCCGCCGAAAATCTGCGCGTCCGTGCCGGTAATCGCGAGGTTCGGGCTACGGAGAATCCCTCCAGCGATATTGAAGCTGCCGGTCACTGACGGCGCGGCAAACGGCGCCGCCGCCAGCTCGCCGGTCACTGCCTGCACAAGCGCCTCGGGCGTCATGTCGACCACGCCGGCAAGAGCCCCGGCGCCCTTGAACACGGCCGGGTCGAAATGCGCCGCCTCGAGATTGCTGACGGTGTAGTTGCCGGTCCCGGTCATGCCGGCGATCGCCTGCCCGACGGTCTCGCCGCTGCCGTCGAACGACGCCGCTGCCGACACCGTGCCGTCGAGCTGGGCGCCGATCGCTCCCGGCACCACGGCATCGACGGCGACGCCATCAAGCCCCAGTCGACCGCTGATCTGCTTGCTCGCTAGAGCGGCGTTCGAACAGCAGACCGTCGCGTCGAGGTTGAACGTTCCGCCACCGATCGCGCCCTTGAGGCCGCGCAAGTGGACACTCCGCGCATCCCAGTCGAGCCCGAAGCTCGCGTCGTTGAGCAGTGGTGCGCCATTGTTGGTGAGGTTCGCCACCGACACATCGATCCGCCCGTTGGTCGTCCGCGGCGCTCCCCCGATGTCGATCGGCCCCTCCGGCCACACACTATCGGGGCCGGCAATCGTCGACGATGCCCCGGCCAGTGCCGGCAGCAAGGCGCGCGCCTCGAGCGACGGTAGGCTCAGCGCGCCACTGACGCCTGCTGTGTCGCCGCGGCGGCTGAGCGTCAGGTCGCCGGTAATGCCGGCCGCCTCGATCCGGCTCAGCTCCATCTGGTCGAGACCGGTGAATTCCAGATGGCCCTTGCCCTCGATCGCCGGCAAATAGACACCCGCCGCGCCGAGGGCCGCGACCAGCGCCGACGGGTCCGCAAGCCTGGCGTCAATGTCGCCGTTCCCGGCGATCTTGGTGAAGTCCCCCGGAATGATGTTGCCGGCAAAGCCGATATGGTCCTCGCCGCCCTCGAGTCTCAGATGCGCCTCATAGCTGTTGGACGGCATCCCCTCGACACTCGCCACCAGGTGGAGCGGAGTTCTATCGTCGAAGATGGCCGCGTCGCCGAGGCCGAGCTGCGTCGTCATCAGCGTGGCGCTGCCCGAGCTGAGGTCGAGGGTCGACTTGAGCGGCGCCGTCAGCGCGTTGGCGATCCCTGCCCCGAGCCGCGCCTCGAGCGTCAGATCGGCGGTCGCGAGCTTTCCGCTGGCCTTGAGCGTCTGCCCGCCCTGGCCCGACGGCGCCTCGAGTTGCAGCGTCAGATCCGCTGGCAGCGAGCGGCGGAGAAAGTCGGCCACCGCGGGCGGGGTGCTCACCGCATTCAGCAGGCTCGCGACGATGGGGGCACCGTCTTCGATCTTCAGCTTCGCCGCACCCGAGAGTTCGGGCTTCATCAGCGTGCCGAAGGCGGTCAGCTTCCCATCGAACGCGGCGCCGCCGAGATCGGCCGCCGAGAGTTTCGAAAACTCGAGCACGCCACCTTCCCAGGTCGCCGTGGCCGCGAGGCCCGTGCCGTCGAGGCCGAACAGCACCGCTTTGCTGGCGCTGAGATCGACCTGCCCCTTGGGGAACGTCGCGCCGAAGCTGCCATTGCCGGCAACGTCCGGCATCAGTGCTGCGATCGCCGCGCTCTCCTCCGGTCCCAGCGTCGTGAAATGCGTGTCGAGCTTGAGGCTGCGCTGCGCCCCGAAGCCGATCGTAGCCTCGAAGCCCTGGTTGATTCCCGCGACCACGAACGTTCCCGACGAAAGCGTCAGTGCATCGCTCGACAGCGCGACGTCGGCGCTCAGCGAGCCCAGCATGTTGAACAGCGGATCGTTGTCGGCGGGCTTCCGCCACAGCGAGGCCAGGAGGTCCAGCCTGTCGGTCGCCAGCGTCACGCCACCGGCAAAGATCGAGTGCCCGTCGACGATCGACAGATTGCCGGTGAGACCGAGCTTGGTGCCGCCGGGCAGCGTTGCGCCGAAATCCTTGATCGCCCAGCTCTTGGCGTCGGTCTCGGCATCGAGCCTCAAATCGCGCAGCGACACGGCGCGTAGATTGAGCTCGGCGATGTCGAGCCCGATGGTCCCGGGGATCGGCGGAATCGGCGGCAGCGGCGTCTCGCCGAGCAGCCGCACCAGCTCGTAGGGCGGGTCGGTGAGCTCGGTCGTCGCGTCGCGCGGCGGCAGCGCCAGCACCGCGCCCGAGACGATCGCGTTGAACGCCATGCCCTTGCCGAGCTTCAGCTCGCCCGCCCCGGTCAGCCGCGTGGCCGCACGGTTCTCGTCGGGCAGCACCGTGTACTCGGTCAGCAGCACCCGATCGACCGCCGCCTCGAGCTTGCCGGTCAGCACGAAATCGCCGCGCCCCACATCGATCGTGTCGCCCTTCTTGGGCTTCGGCGGCGGATGCCGGTAGCTGAGGTCGCCGGTAAATTTCGGCGCCGCGCCCGATTGCAGCGTGCCATTGCTTTGCACGGAGAAGCTGTCGTCGGCCGCCTTGACGAAGACCGATACGGTTGCGGCCCCCTTGTCGTCGAGCGGTCCGCTGCTGAGCCTCAGGCCATAGCCGTTGCCGCCGAAATTCGCCTCCCCCTGGAAGCTGAACGGCCCCTTCAGCGCCTCAAGCTTGAGCTTGCCGGCAATCGCGTCGGCCACATACGTC
>JANXSI010000252.1 GCA_025352765.1 Devosia sp.
GAAACCTTCCGGCTGCGCAGCGAAGTCATCCACGAGGGCGTCGACACCGCCACCGTCAAGCGCCATCCGGCGCCCCGGCTGACGCTCGCCAGCGGCAAGACCATCGCCCCGGGCACGCCCGTCGTCACCTTCATCAACCGCCGGTTCGAGCCGCTGCGCGGCTTTCACATCTTCTCCCGCGCGCTCCCGGCGCTGCTCGAGGCGGTGCCCGATGTCGAGGTCGTGGTGATCGGCGCGGACGAGCCGGGCGGCTACGGCACGCCGGCAGGGAAGGGCGAGACCTGGGGCCGAAGGCTCTTCGCCGAGGTCGAGGGCCGGCTCGACCGCTCCCGAGTCCACTTCGTCGGCCGCGTGCCGCACGCCACCATGCTCGCAACGCTGTCGCTCTCGAGCGCCCACGTCTATTTCACCTATCCGTTCGTGATGAGCTGGTCGCTGCTCGATGCCATGGCCGTCGAATGTCTCGTCATCGGCTCCGACACCGCGCCCGTGCGCGACGCCATCACCCACGGCCAGAACGGCCTTCTGGTCGACTTCTTCGACGTCGAGGGCCTGAGCCGGCAGTTGATCGCGGCCTGCCGCGAGCCCGAGAAATACCTGCCGCTCCGC
The DNA here is from genome assembly GCA_025352765.1 of Devosia sp. GTDB lineage: Bacteria > Pseudomonadota > Alphaproteobacteria > Rhizobiales > Devosiaceae > Devosia_A. Next base: position 610 of record JANXSI010000252.1, read on the forward strand.
GCGGCGGCCCGTGCCACAGTCGTCGAGCGCTTCGACCGGGCGCGCGTCTGCCTGCCGGCCTGGCTGAAACTGATCGAACGCGTTCTGGGGGAAACGGCGTGATGAAGGCAACCCGGGGGACGGCCCTCGAATACCTGCTCGGATCCTTGGTCGCCGCCTTCGCCTGCGCTTTCCGCCGGCAGTCGCCTCGAGGCCAGACAAGAGGGGCGGTCGACGCGAGCAACCGCACCACGTCTCTCTTGCGGTGCGTTCCAGTATTGACCACGGTCGCCTTGCGCGGACGTGCGAACCGTCTCCACGGAAGTCGCTCAGCCGCGCCTCGTGGGTCATGAATGGGCCGGTGACAAGCGAGAGAAGCGGTGCGCCTGGCAAATGCCTCGTCCCGATCGCCCCGATCACGCGGAGCGGCCGACGACGGGCCGCTTCCGATACATTGACCGGGGCGATTGCTACGGTCGGGTGCGATGGCTCACTTCATGGTGCAGTCGAGCATATGCCCGGGCGTGGTGGCCTTCGTGCACATCGGCATCTTGGGCATGGTCATGGCCGGTGCCGCTATCGCGGTCGACTTGGGCGGCGTCATCTTGGCCATCATCGCGTCATGATCTGCCTTCCACGCCGCCAGGCAATCGGGCAGCAGCAGCAGGAAGAAGCATTTCGCATCCATGGTGGGTTTGGGCGCGGCGGCGAGGTCTGCCGCGGCGGACGGTAGGGCGGGCAAAACGACAAGCGCGCTGACAAGCGCGGCAAACACGAGTGTCTTCATGATGTTCCCCTGTTCTGGCCCGTGCTGAGCCACGGGCGCAACGGGAGGCTAGTCCTGTCCTCTGGGCCGGACAATCGGCCCACCCGGAAAGCAGGAATCTGCGCGGAATCGGCAACACATCGCCGCCTGAGGCTTGCGCTGAAAAGCCTTTGACGCTAGACCCTGCCTCGCCTCGGAGGGGTATAGCTCAGTTGGTAGAGCATCGGTCTCCAAAACCGAGGGTCGAGGGTTCAAGTCCTTCTGCCCCTGCCAAGGCAAATTCACCAAATCGCCGAAAGTTGCCAGGTCCAGCCAGGTCCTGCGCCCCCGCATGGCGCGTGCTTGGTCTCGGCCAACGGCGCGTCGCGGCCCCAGCCGACCCTCATAGCTCTCCCGGCCCGGCAAAGGTGGCACCGCGCAGTTGCGCCCGGCGGTGCCACCCTCCGCTTGCCGCTGACTGACGACGGAAGCGGGCGGACGATATGGCGTTTGTCGCATCGTGGGCATCCTCCAAACGGGTGGTGCGCCGGCCGTCCTATGCTAATTCCCGATTTCGCCCACCATCCAGTCGCGAAACGCCTTGATCTTGGGAACGTTCCGGCGCGAGTCCGGAAAGACCAGCCAATAGGCGTCGCCGGTGTCGATCACCCGGTCGAAGGGCGCCACCAGCCGGCCATCGGCGATCTCCTGCTCGAAGAACTCCGGCACCAGCAACGCACCGCCGCGACCGGCCACCGCGGCGCTCGCCGTGATCGTCTGCAGCCCGATGGGCGCCAGCGTCATGTCGAGCTTGCTCATTGGTTGCTCGAAGGCCCTGAACCACTCGATCCACCAGGGGTCCTGCGGGTCGAGCAGGTCGACCTTGAACATCTCGGCCGGTGTGCTCATGCCACCGACTCGCGCCAGCAGGGCAGGCGACACCATCAGCGTGTAGCGGACGTCGATCAGCCGCGTCGCGAGCAGCCCCGGCCAGACGCCCTTTCCCGAGCGGATCGCCACGTCCACCTCCTCGCGCGAGAAGTCGACGAGGCGCTGCGTGGTCTCGAGCTGCACCGCGGTCTTGGGGTGGGTGAGCTGATAGACTCCAAGTCGCGGCGCCAGCCACTGCGCTGCGAACGTATGCATGGTGTTGACCACCAGCGTCTGCTGTTCGCGCTCGGCGAAGCGAGAATAGGCTTCCCGCAGAAGGGCGAAGGCCTCGCTGGTGCGCGGCGCCAGCCATTGCCCCGCCTCCGTCAGCACCAACGCCCGCGGGCGGCGCAGAAACAGCGGCGTGCCGAGCCGTTCCTCGAGCAGCTTGATCTGATAGCTGACCGCCGCCTGGGTCATTCCGAGCTCTGCTGCGGCGCGCGTAAAGCTCATCAGGCGGGCAGTGGCCTCGAACACACGAATTGCCGAGAGAGGGGGCAGGGGATCGGTCATTGGCATAAGGGCTCCTTATGCATCGTAGCGCAATTCGAGGTGGTCTGCGAGCCCGTGCGGGCGCACCTTTGGGGCTCCCAGACGAGGAGACAAGCGATGCTTTGTCAGGAGAAGGCCTTGGGCCGCCCGCCGCTTTTCCGGCGGATCGCTGCCGCGCTATCGGGCGTGCTCGACAGGAAGGTGCAGCGGGACAGCGATCTGTTGTCGCAAAACGAGCATCTGCGGCGCGACGTCGGAGTGCAGGCGATGGACGTCAGCATCCAGCGCATCGATCCGGTGTGGCCGCGCTAAAGGCGGTTGCTGTGTCGTTGGACGGCGGTGGCGCTGGATGCGCCGGATCTACTCGCCGGCGTTGACAACTGGCGGGGCGCTGAGGACCTCCGTAGCGCGCGACTTCCCCGTCAACTTGGAACTCAGCCAGCGGGTCACCGGTCGTTCGAGGATCAGGTGCACCACGATCGAGGCTCCGACCGCCGCCACCAGCGCGGCCGCGACAAACACCGGCCCGGGGGAAATATGCAGCCGCTTCCAGACGATCTCGACCAGATTGATCGAAAACGGATGCGACAGGTACAGCGCGTACGAAGCGTCGCCTCCCAAGATCAAGAATCGCCAGGCGGGACGGGTGGCGTCGAACCGGCCGAACGCCGCGCCAGCGACCAACATCGTTGCCGGAACGCCGACCAGCAGCGGCCGGGCGAAGCCGTCGACGCCGGGAAGCAGGACGCCGAGCACGAGGCCCGCGAGCCCGGCCACCATCAGCACCGGAGGGGCCCAGGCGGGCGGGCGCAGGCCATGGATCAGCACCGCGGCGACGCCGACGCCGAACAGAAACTCGAGGATGATCGGGTCGGTCCAGAATTTCAGCTGAACCAGATGCGGGTCGACCAAGGCGTTGACGGCAGCGAGCGCCAGAAAAGCCGCCGACAGGACAACCAGCCCCAGTCGCGGTGTCAGCAACAGCGCGAACGAGAACGCGACGTAAAAAAACATCTCGTAGTTGAGCGTCCAGCCGAGCCCCAGCACCGGGTGGACCAGCCCGGTGCTATCGAGCCACGGGATGAACGCAAAGGATGCAACGACATGCGGGATCGCCAACCCGTCATGCGCCAGAGCCCCGGGCACGAGCACAACGGCCACGACCATCAGCGCGGTGAAGAGCCAGTAGAGCGGCACGAGGCGGATCAAGCGCTTGGTCAGGAACGACCGCTGCGCGTGCGCGGCGCCGAACTGCCCGGCCGAGACGTAGTACATGATGAAGCCGGAGATGACGAAAAACACGTCGACGCCATCGGCGAGATAGAACGGCTCGGGCGGAGCCGAAACTCCGCCAAACGTATGCAGTTCATGCAGCGTGTGCGCGAAGAGCACCGAAAACGCGGCGAAAAATCGCAATATCTGGAGGCCGTAGAGGCGGTCCCCGGCAAGCTTCGACATGCTCGTTCCAGTGCAACGTACCGCCACTGCGGCGGCGCCGGAAGATAGGCCCGTGAGCCTTACGAAGAGGTCAATGCCGCCGCTTGCAGATCGCCGGGCGACTGTCGGTGAAGCGCGAGCTTTGCTATGGAGGGCACAGGGGGAGAAAAATTCCGCATGAAAGTCACGCTGGATCTGACCGATCTCGTTGCCACGGGGCAGTTGACCCAGATCGAGGCCGACAAGCTTGCCCGGCTCGGCGCGCAGGATACCGGCTCCCTGGGCAGCAATATCCTCCTCGCCTTCGGCACCGTTGCGGTGGCGCTCGGCGCCGGCTTTCTCGTGCCGACAGCCGAGACTGCGATCATTGGCGGCATCCTGCTTTTCGGCACCGGCCTCGGCTTGATCCTCAATCGCGCGACCAAATGGGCGCTGTTCGCGCAGTTCTGCGCCACGCTCGGCGCGCTCGCCATCGTTGGCGGAGTCAGCGTGCTGTCCGACGGGTCGATCTATGTGAGCCTCGGCCTGACGCTCGGCCTCGCCGTTGCAGCGGTGGTAGCCCGGTCGGGCCTGCTCGCGGCACTCACCATCATCGAGCTCAGCTTCGCGCTGGGGGCAGGGACCGCCTATTGGCACGCGAGCTACTTCTTCGGCGTCGAGCGGCCGGCCATCACCGTCGGCATCCTTGCGGTCGTCACCCTGGCGCTGTTCTTTGCCTCGCTGCGCCTGCCACCCGCCTACGAGCGTGTCTGCATCATCGCGGCGCGCACCGCGATTCTCATGATCAACCTGGGACTTCTCGTCGGCTCGCTGTTCGGCGACCAGATGCTCGGCTGGCCCGCCGGTTGGTTCACCATCGGCTGGGCGCTGCTGCTGATCGGGGTTGGCGGCTGGGCCGTGGTCGCCAATCGCCGCTGGGTGGTCAATGCGGCGGCCGTCTTTGGCGCCATCCACTTCTATACTCAGTGGTTCGAGTATCTGGGACCGAACCCATTCTCGGTGCTGGGCGCGGGGCTTCTGCTGGTGCTGTTCGGGCTGCTTCTGCGTTGGTTCAACGCCCGGGTTCACTCGCCAGCGGCCGCCGCCGCTTGAAACTTCACCAGCCCCTCCCTATCTCTACGCCATGCTTCTTTGTGTTCGACACGCATGGGCCCGGAATCCTTTGGCACCACGCACAATTGTGTGTCGGTTTTAGTGTTGCATTTCATCCGCCAACTCACTAAATAACGCCCTCTCAGCCGCCGAGGAGACTCGCGCGGTAATTGGTTTTGGGCCAAAAGCCCGGATTGAAAGTGATGCCGATGGCCTCGTTGAACCCCGTGAAATTCTTGCAGGAAGTTCGTCAGGAAGTCGGCAAGGTGACCTGGCCGTCGCGTCAGGAGACTGTGATTTCGACGGTCATGGTGCTGGTGATGGTGGCGCTGGCGAGCATCTTCTTCCTGCTTGCCGACCAGATAATCGCCTGGGGCGTCCAGACCGTTTTGTCGATCCGCTGAGCGGCTCGATCTTTTTTAGACCGGAGAGATAACGCGGCATGGCCAAGCGCTGGTACATCGTTCAGGCGTACAGCAATTTCGAACGGAAGGTCGCCGAAGACATCCGCACGAAAGTCGCCCAGAACAAGCTTGGCGACCTCTTCGAGGACGTGATCGTGCCGACCGAGAAGGTCGTCGAGATGCGCCGCGGCCGCAAGGTCGATGCCGAGCGCAAGTTCTTCCCGGGCTACGTCCTGGTGAAGATGGACATGACCAACGAGGCGTTCCATCTGATCAAGAATACCCCGAAGGTGACCGGGTTCCTCGGTTCGGGCGACAAGCCCATGCCGATCTCCGAGAAGGAGGCGATGGCCATCCTGCAGCAGGTGCAAGAAGGCGTCGAGCATCCCAAGCCCTCCGTCTCGTTCGAAGTGGGCGAGCAGGTGCGCGTGTCCGACGGTCCCTTCGCCAGCTTCAACGGCGTCGTCGAGGAAGTCGACGAAGAGCGCGCCCGCCTCAAGGTGGAAGTTTCGATTTTCGGCCGACCGACCCCGGTCGAGCTCGAATACGGCCAGGTTGAGAAGGTTTGACCTGACCACCGGGAGCCTCGGCTTCCGGAAATCCGTGGGAGAGGGCGGTGGCGGCCAGCCACCGGCAAACCCTCGCACCACGGCGTCGCGAGTGCCCGAGTGACTTCGGGCGAAACATGAACCTGGGGCCGCAAGGCCTCTGAAAGGACGAACAATGGCAAAGAAAATCACCGGCTACCTGAAGCTTCAGGTCCCGGCCGGTTCGGCGACCCCGTCGCCCCCGATCGGTCCCGCGCTCGGTCAGCGCGGTCTCAACATCATGGAATTCTGCAAGGCCTTCAACGCCAAGACTGCGGATCAGGAAAAGGGTGCCCCGACTCCGGTCGTCATCACCATTTTCGCCGACAAGAGCTTCTCGTTCGAAACCAAGCTGCCGCCGGTCACCTACTTCCTCAAGAAGTCGATGAACCTCAAGGCCGGCAGCAAGCTGCCCGGCAAGGAATCGGCCGGCACGATCACGCAGAAGCAGATCCGCGAGATCGCCGAGCAGAAGATGAAGGATCTCAACGCCTACGACGTTGAGCACGCCATGAGCATGATCGCCGGTTCCGCGCGGTCCATGGGCATCCAGGTCGAGGGCTGATTATGAGCAAGATCGGAAAGCGTACTGCCGCCATCGCTGAAGGCGTCGACCGCAAGAAGCTGTACCAGCTCGGCGAAGCCGTGAAGATGGTCCGCTCGCGTGCCAAGGCAAAGTTCGACGAGACCATCGAGGTCGCGATGAACTTGGGTGTTGATCCCCGCCACGCCGACCAGATGGTCCGCGGCGTCGTCAACCTCCCCAACGGCACCGGCAAGACCGTTCGCGTCGCCGTGTTCGCCAAGGATGCCAAGGCCGATGAGGCCCGCAAGGCTGGTGCCGACGTCGTTGGTGCCGAAGACCTCGTCGAGCAGATCCAGGCCGGCAACATCAACTTCGACCGCGTCATCGCGACGCCCGACATGATGCCGCTCGTTGGCCGTCTCGGTAAGATCCTCGGACCGCGCAACCTGATGCCGAACCCCAAGGTCGGCACCGTGACCCCCGATGTCGCCGGAGCCGTGAAGGCTGCCAAGGGCGGCGCCGTGGAGTTCCGCGTCGAGAAGGCCGGCATCATCCACGCCGGTGTCGGCAAGGCCTCCTTTACCGAGGAAGCGCTGCTGCAGAACATCAAGGCGCTGACCGATGCCGTGACCCGTGCGAAGCCCGCCGGCGCCAAGGGCACCTACGTCAAGCGCGTCGCCGTGTCGTCCACCATGGGCCCCGGCGTGCACGTCGATCCGCTGACCATTCAGCAGTAATCGACTTCAAGAATTCGGGACGGGTTCGCCCGTCCCGATGGTTGGCTTTCGGGCCGACCTAAGACCTGTCCGAGACTGCAAGGCGCGCCGAAGGGCGCTTAAACCGACCGGCGACGCGTTAGCGCGCGACAAAGGAAACAAGCCTGCAATAGACGGGGTGAAGACCGGAAAACCCTCGGGTCGTCCGGTTCGAACCAGGCCAGTTGCCGCCGAATGGGCATTTCGCCCTTTTTGCGCCAGCTCGGTTGACAGGCATCAACCGCTGAACTCCGCAGGGAGGGCAGCAATTGGCAGAGGTCCGGCAGTCACGCCGGATCCAATGTGGAGACTAAGAGTGGAAAGAGCGGAAAAGCGTGAAGTCATCACGTCGCTCCAGACCGCCCTCGCGGGCGCTG
>JANXSI010000266.1 GCA_025352765.1 Devosia sp.
GTCCCCACCGCCAATTTCGGCGATCAGGTGTTCTGGCACACCTGCAACACCGCCCCGGGCAGCTCGGGCAGCGCCATGTGGGAAGACGACGGCAAGGGCAACCTCAGCATCCGCGGCATCAATGTCGCCGATGACGGCAAGGTCAACTACGGTGTCCGCATCATCGACAGCTACTTCCAGTTCCTCGTCGACAACTACAAATAGGCTCGACGCCCTGAATGCGAAGGCCCCGCGGTGCGAACCGCGGGGCCCTTTTTGTATAGCCGGAACTGGACCGCCTCAGCCCGCCGCGCAGGAGCCCTCGGGCTGCCGCGCATCGGCCGGGGCGATTCCCGCCGCAGGGTCGGCGCCGTTCGGCGCGAGGGCCTCGAGCGGCACCATCACCACGGCACCGCGCGGCGTCTTGGTGTCGGTCTGCATCACCGGCGCGGCACGCGTCGGCACGCCCGAGCCGAGATCGGCGAGCATTCCCATCAGCCCCTCCTGATCGACGCCGCGGGTTGCGACCGGCAGGCCCGGCTGCGTGAGAAAGCTGAGGTCGGTCAGATCCTTGCCGCTCTCGTTGATCACCGCGACGATCCGCTCGCTGCCCTGGTCGCTGGCCTCGATGTCGGCCATCGGCTGGAACAGATGGTCGTTGGCGGCGAGGTGCGACTGGCAAAGCAGCGTGATGCCGTAGGTATGGTCGATATAGAGCACGTTGATGTCGGCGGGTTTGCCCGAGGTGTTGCTGAAATCCACATAGAGCCGGTCGCCCGGCCGGATCACCGGCGTCGTTTCGGCGGCCAGCGGCGCAATGGTGTCGCTGCCGGCCGTCTGCAGTCCGAAGTTCAAGGTAAAGTCCTTGGGCTTGAAGGTGCTGGCCTGGCTGAGCTGGCTGAGGCCCGTGGCCCGGAAGATGGTGACGAGGTTGGACTCGAGCCCCTTGGTGAAGGCGTCGTCGGCTGTTGCCACCGCACTCGCCGGCATGGCCATGGCCGGAGCGCGCCGCTGCGGTTCGAGCGAGGCCTCGCCGCTCGCCGGCAGCAGCCAGAGCTGGGGTGTTGCGTCGCGTGATTGCGGCTCGACCGCGCCGGGTGTGAGTTTGGCGACCTGCGCCTCCGAGAGTACCGCCAGCCGGACATCGGCCGCCTCGCCGGGCTCCACCACCTTGAGCTTGAGCTGGGCGCTGCTGTCGGCGAGGATCGTCTCGAGCGCCGTGTTCACCGCCTTGACCTGCGCCGCGTCGGTGGTCGCGGGATCGGGCCGCGCCACCTTCAGCTCGAACGGGTAGGCGACGTCAACGAGCCGCACATAGGCGCCGGTCGGGATCGCCTTGGCATCGATCAGCGGGTGTTTTTCGTCCGTCGCCGGCACGAGCGTCGAGCGAAGCTGGGTGGCCGACGCAACCTGCATCAGCCCGATCGCCTGGTCGCTGCTGGCACCCGGACTGGGCAGCAGCAGCAGCTTGGTGCCGGCCGCGAGCCCGTGCAATTGCCCGGCCGAAATCGTCAGCGCGCCGTTGCCGCCGACCACCGTCGGCCACTGCTCGGCATCGGCCACCTCGGTGTTGGCGAACACCGTGGCATCGAGCTTGCCCTCGAACAGCGGCGTCGGCTTCAGCACATTGCCGCCCGCGTAGCTGGCCAGCACGCTCTGCGCCAGCTGCCGGTAAGTCATGTTGGGGTTCTTGGCGAGCGCCGAAAAGATCGTGTAGGTGAAGACCCCATAGGGGATTTTGGCGGTCGTGCCGTCGGGCTGCGGCACGTCGAAGCCGCGCTCCTGCGTGGTTTCGGTCGATTGGGCGGCAAAGAACGCGACCAGCGGCCCCATCTTGGCGTCTTCGCCGCCATCCGCATAGACGTCGCCCGCCAGCGGCACCGAGCGCGTGCCCTTGTCGTCGGCGGGAGCCGGCTGGGTAAAGGCGCTGTCGGCGATGCCGAGGTCGGCCGGTTCGATCTTGCGGTCGGCGGCACCAGCCTCGTCCGGCGCGCCGCGCGTCACGGTTCCCGAATGGCACGAATCGAACACCACCCAGACCGACGCACCGGTCTTGCGGATCGCCTTGAGCGCGGTACCGATCTCGTCGTCGGTCAGCACGTTGGGCATGAAGGTCGGATTGTCGGCGGGCGCCATCTGCGTATCGGCCGACAGGAAGATCTCGTCGCGGCCGTCCGCCTCGGTGGTGTCGGCCTTGGCTGGCTGCTGCGAGCCATGTCCAGAAAAGTGCAGGTAGACGAAATCGCCCGCCTTGGCCTCGCCGGCAATCTTGCCCAGGCTGTCGAGGATCGCCTGGTGGGTGCCCAGCTGCATCCCCTCGCCCGATCCAAGTGCCAGGACGTTCTGCGGAGCGAATTTGACCGGCGCGTTATTGATCAGATAGTCGCGGACCAGCGTTTCATCGTTCTTGGGGCCCTTCAGCCAGTATTTCGGATCGAGATTGGGATAGTCGCTATTGGCGACGATCAGCGCGTAGTTCTCCCGGGCCTCGGCGGCGCCGCCGGCAACCATCGTGCCCAGCAAACAGACCGGCGCCAGCGCCAGAAACAGCCGCATCCGGCGCGACAGACTGAAACGAGACATGCAATTCCTCCCCAGCAGGCTCATTCACGCTATACGTCTATGACGAATGCACTATGGCTGCTCGGTGGCGGAACATGAAGCGCAGTGCGGCGTTTTCGCGGAACATTTACCTGGCCCGAGTACGCCGCCCCCGACGGGCTTGCCGCCGTCCATCCGCCGCGGCTAGTGTCCGCCACCGATTGTCCAAGGAGTAAGCATGGCCACGCAGATGATCCCCGTAATCCTCGCCGGCGGGCAGGGGACGCGGCTGTGGCCCCTGTCGCGGTCGGC
>JANXSI010000267.1 GCA_025352765.1 Devosia sp.
GTGATGCCGTTCTCCCGGGCGATCTTCATGATCTGCTCGGCAATCAGCCCCCGCCCCTTGGCGACGACGACGGGCGCCTGGCGGGTTCCCTCAGCGTATTCGAGCGCAACAGCGATGGCGGGCTTTTCGCGCTCGTCGGTCATGACACACTGTCCAGCAACTGGCCGGACCGCACTGGCCCGGCATCCGGCACGCCCCGGCGAACCCGCACTGCGCCCGGAAGCAACCCCAGCGCCTCGAGCGACCCGCTCAACTCCGGCAACGCCGCGCTCAGCGCCTCGGCGGTCTCGGGTTCGGCCGCCCACAGTGTAACATTCACGCCCTTGCCGAGCAGGCCGACATCGGCTCCCACTTCGCCGGTGCCTGAAAAGTTCATGGCAAAGCGCATCGTCCAGCCGCGTTTGCGCTCGACCTCGCGTCGGGCGCTGTCCCGGGAAATCTGGATCTGCGCCATCACCAGTTCGCTGCCGATCAGGAATGGCAACTCGACCCGCAATTCGTTGGCGGCAGGGCGTGACGTGTCCGTCTCCGGCAGCGACGCCAGTTGCCCGAGTTTGACGCGGGACACGGCGGCATCGGTCTGGCTGTGGAGAAGCCGGGCGGCTTCGCGCGGCGTTTCCGGGACGGCAAGCGGCACCGGCGCGACCGCCGCGGCGCGGGGCAGCTGTCCGCGCACCGGCGGCGAGGGACGGTCACCGGCAGGGACTGTTGCCGGCGCGCCGCCGAGCCATTTCTCGAGCGCGCCACGCAGGGCCAGCAGCGCCGACTTCGTGTCGGTTGCTGTCGGCGTCCCCTGGGCAAGTCCGGTCTCGAGAAACACGCCGGACTGCCGGATGGCGCTTTTCAGCGTCTCCGGCGCCAACTTCCCTGCCGGCACCGCGATCCGCTGCGCGAGGACCGAGAGCGCGGCGCGAACGATCGGCTCGGGCAACGCTGAGGGCCTCGACACCAGCGCCGCCAGGGACTGCAGCAGCGGCGCCAGCGAATTCTGCTTGGCTATGGCGACAGGCACCATCTGCGCCAGCGCCTGGGCGGGGGTTGCGGGGCCCTGAGAGGGCACCAGTGGCAGCGCCGGGGTCGGCGCCGGCGTGGTGGCTCGAGGCAGGTCGGCGGTCGTTGCGACCGGACGCGGCGCAGCTTGCGCGACGAGCAGCGGACTTGCAGCCGCGGCCTCCAGCGGCGCTGGCGCCTGAACGGACGCCGGCGGCACCGATCGGACGACCGGTTCTTGCGCTGGCACCACCTGTGGCGCCGAGCCCGTCGCCGGCGGAGCCAAAGGCTGCGGCGAGACCGCAATGACGGCCGGTGAAGCTGCCCTGCCCTGCTCGGACGGCATCGGGGCTGGCTGAACCGCAGTCAACGCTACCGCCGGCTGGCTCGGCACGGGCAACGGTGCTGGGGGTGGTGCGACGACGGCAAGGATCGCAGGACCGGCCGATGGGACAGCTGCATTTGTTGCCGATTGCTGCAGAGGCACGGAAACCATCGGCCGTGCGCCCTGCGACTGAGCCGACGCCGCTGGAGCAGAGACCGGCTGAGGCGCTTCGGCCGGCAAGGCGGCGGATCGAACGGCTGCAGCCGCAGCGGGCGGCCGACTGTCTTGGGGAACAGGACCGGAAACCGTCGGCTGCAAGGCGGTCGCCGGAGCGGGTTGGGCCGCGGTGGGAACGGCGACCAGCGCCGGTGCGGGCGTCGGCGCCGCAGCAGGAGCCGTCGGCAGCGGGGCCGGTTGCGAGATTGGTGTGGCCCCACTTTGCGGCGCGGCCGCCGGCGGCAGGGGCAGCGTCGTGATCTGTGCCGGCAGCGGTGTAAGGGACGCAGGCGGCGGACTGGCCGTGGGCACCACGACGAGTTGCGGCAGCGCCCCGCCCGATTTCACCTGCAAGGTCAGCGTCGTGCCCGGCGCCACCGGTTGCGGCAGGGCGGCCTGGACGACGACATCGCCGATCTTGAGTTCGGTCAGCCCGGAACTCCCCGGACCGAGAACGACCGCCTGAAGCACCGCTCCTGCCTTGATGAAGCTCAGCTGTGCCTCGGCGACCTTGCCCGCGGCAGCCTGGACCAGTGCCTGTACCGTCACATTCATCCGGCCAGCTTGCCGGATTCGGGTTAACGCGCGTTAACCGCCAGCGACACAAATTCGGAGGGCCCTGCGAGGATGCCCGCCGCGTAGCGCTGTCGCATCTGCTCGAGCGGAATGGCCTTGATCCGGCCCGCCTGTCCCGCTGCCCCGAACCGCTCGAAGCGCTCGATGCAGAGGGCCTTGACCCGCGCCACCCCGGGCTTGTTGAGCGCCCGGATGTCGAACGAGCTCGGGTTTTCCATGAGATACCTTCGCATCGACCCCGTCAGCGCCATGCGAATGTCGGTGTCGATGTTCACTTTGCGCACGCCCGAGCGGATACCGCGCTCGACCTCGTCGAGCGGCACCCCGAAGGTGGTCGCGATACTGCCGCCATGGGCATTGATCAGGTCCTGCAGATCGGTCGGAATGGTCGAGGCGCCGTGCATCACCAGATGCGTCTGCGGCAGCTTCCGGTGGATCGCCTCGATCACCTCCATGGCAAGGATATCGCCGGTCGGCTGCCGGCTGAACTTGTAGGCGCCGTGCGAGGTCCCCACCGCCACGGCGAGCGCATCGACCCCCGTGTCGGCCACGAATTGCGCCGCCTGGTCCGGGTCGGTCAGCAACGTCGCCTTGTCGACGACGCCATCGATGCCGTGCCCGTCTTCCTTCTCACCGGTCCCGGTCTCCAGCGATCCGAGGACGCCGATCTCGCCCTCGACCGACACGCCGCGAGCATGGGCGGCGCGCACGGTCGCGCGGGTCACACCGACGTTGTAGTCGTAACTCGACGGGGTCTTGAGGTCTTCCTCGAGCGAGCCGTCCATCATCACCGACGAAAATCCCAGCTCCATCGCCCCCGTGCAGACCGCAAGGCTCGAGCCGTGGTCGAGATGCACACAGACTGGAATGTTGGGGTAACGCTCGATCGCGCCGGCGAACAGATGCTTGAGCAGGATCGGGTCGACATATTTCATGGCGCTCTGGCTCGCCTGCAGGATCACCGGGCTGCCTGCGGCCTCGGCGGCCTGCATGACCCCCTGCAGCGTCTCGAGATTGGTGATGTTGAAGGCCGGCATGCCATAGCCATGCTCGGCCGCGTGATCGAGCAATTGGCGAAGCGACGTGAGCGCCATGAGCGGTCTCCTCAGACAACTATGTCTCCAACGAGACTATCGTCTCGCGGTTGCGCCGGAGAACCTAGCAATTCGGCTATGCTGGCGCGGAGCGACCATAAGCGCATCGGACGACATCCGTTGCACATCAAACCGTCCCCGAAGGGACATCCGTCGCGATCTGTTGAGGGGGATGGTGGGCGGCCGGGGACTCGAACCCCGGACCCGGCGATTAAGAGTCGCCTGCTCTACCAGCTGAGCTAGCCGCCCGTTCCGAGCGGCTGACTAGCAGAGGTCCCCCCGCCTGTCCAGCAAGGCTTGGCACTTTCGTGACATCGCTGCATTGTTAGGCTTAAACAGAGCGAAATTCCTGGAATCTCGAATGAATTTACCCGCCATCCCGACCGATCTTGCGACCTGGACACGGATCATCCTGCCGATTGTCGGCGCAATTGTCGCGGTGGTGCTCGGCTGGGTGCTCTCGCGCCTGGCCCAACGGGCGGTCACGCAATGGATGCCAAGGGCCGGCGGCAGCATGGTGACTGTCGCACCGCTCGCCGGCCAGGCCGCCCGCTACGGCATCCTGATCTTCGCCCTGATCACTGCGCTTGGCTTCATCGGCGTCCCGCAGGCTTCGATTCTCACCGTTGTCGGCACCGCGTCGCTGGCTCTCGCCCTGTCCCTCCAGAACACGCTGTCCAACGTGGCCGCCGGGATCATGCTCGCCTGGATCCGCCCCATCGCGGTCGGCGAATACATCACCGGCGACGGCGTCGAGGGCGTCGTGATCGAGATCGGACTGTTCGGTACCCGGCTGCGCTCGACCAGCGGGCTCTACGTCTTCACCAACAACAACAAGCTGTGGAACGGCGCCATCACCAACCACAGCCGCGAGCCGCGGCGCCGGATCGACCTCACGGTCACCGTGCCCGATTCGACCAACGTCAACCGTGCCCGCGAGGCCCTGCTGCGTATCGCCGAGGCTGATAAGCGCGTGCTTCCCGACCCGGCCGCCTACGTGTTCGTCAACAGCTTCGGTACCGACACGCTGTCGCTACAGATGCGCCTGTGGGTGCCGACGCCGCAATATCGGTCCGCCCAGCGCGATCTCACCGAAAAAGTGAAGTTCGGCATCAATCGTCTGCTGGCGGAAAAAGAAGGCGGCGGCACCGCCGTGGTCGATGAGGGGGAAGACCCGCACGTTGCCCACACCGGTGCGCGAACGCCCGATCTGAGCTAAAGCAGCCCGTTGAGGGTGTCGGCCGCCCCGCGCAGGATGGCGCTGATGTCGCCTCCGACCGCAGCCAACGTAAACCCCTGCCCGATCAGCCGCTTGGCCGTGTCACGGTCGAAGAACTGAAAACCCGCGGCCTTGCCGGTCGCGACGATTGCCCGGCCCGCCTCGTCGACCTTGGCAACGACGTCGGCGTGGGAGGTATTGCCGAGGTGCCCCATGTTGGCCGCCAGATCGTTGGCGCCGATCAGCATTGCGTCAACGCCGTCGATCGCCCCATACGCCGCGATGTTCGCGACGGCTTGCGGCGATTCGACCTGCAGGATAACCAGCAGATCGTCGGCGTAGGTCGCGCTGTAGCTGGTGTCCCGGGCGAAGCGGTTGGCCCGCGACCCCGTCGAATAGCCTCGGATGCCGTGCGGCGGATAGCGCGTCGAGGCGACGGCGAGTTTGGCTTCCTCGACGGTTTGCACGAACGGGAACATGAAGGAGCGAACGCCCGCGTCCAGCAGCCCCTTGACCAGGATCGGATCGGTGGTGGGCAGTCGCACCACCAGTTCGGTGTCAGTCGAGGCATGATGGGCCGCGAGCACGTGGCGTTCGATGCTCTCGACGTTGAGCAGTGTGTGCTCGGCGTCAAGCAGCAGCCAGTCGAACCCGGCACCGGCCGCGATCTCGGTGCCGGCGAGACTGTTGAGCGACAACCAGAATCCGAGCGCCGGTTTGCGCTCGGCCAGCTTGCGCTTCAGGGCATTGGGTGGATAGAGCGTCACCGGCCCATCAACCTGCTGCGCTTTCCATCGCCCCTTGCGCCGGCGCACCGCGCTCGATCATCAGGCGATTGACCGCGTTGAGATAGGCGCGGGCCGAGGCCACCAGGGTATCCGGCTCGGCGGCATTGCCCGAAGCGATGCGTCCGTTGAGCTCGAGCCGCACATGGGCGCTCGCCTGGGCATCCGTGCCGCCCGTAACGCCATCGACGGCATAGAGCACGAGGTTCGGGTCCTTGCCGACTGCCTGTTTGATGGCATTGAAGATCGCATCGACCGAGCCGGTCCCGTCATAGCTCGATGAGACTTCCGCACCATCCACCGAGAGCGTCATGTCGCAATGGTGGACGCCGCCGATCTTGCTGATCACCTCCATGGCAACCAGCTTGATCCGGTCGTCGACCGAACCGGCCTCATCATCGACCAGCGCCACGATGTCTGCGTCGTAGACGTGCTTCTTGCGGTCCGCGAGGTCCTTGAACCGGACAAACGCCTCCTGGAAGGCGTTATCGCCCAGCGCATAGCCCAGCTCGCGCAGCTTGTCCTTGAACGCGGCGCGGCCGGAATGCTTGCCCATTACCAGCGTCGTCTCTTTGATCCCGACGCTCGCCGGCGTCATGATCTCGTACGTTTCGGCATTCTTGAGCATGCCGTCCTGATGGATGCCGCTCTCGTGCGCGAAAGCGTTCTTGCCGACGATCGCCTTGTTGTACTGCACCGGGAAATTGGCCGCAGCCGAGACGATCTTGCTGGCACGGCTCAAATGCGTCGTCTCGATATGCGTCTCGTAAGGCAAAGCATCAGCACGGGTCCTCAGCGCCATCACCACTTCCTCGAGCGCCGCATTGCCGGCGCGTTCGCCGAGCCCGTTGACCGTGCATTCGATCTGTCGGGCCCCTGCCCGCACCGCCGCCAGTGAATTGGCGACCGCCAGCCCGAGATCGTTGTGGCAGTGCGAGGAAAAGATCACCCTGTCCGCATTCGGGACGCGTTCGATGATCGATCGGAACATCGCAAAATGCTCCTCGGGTACCGCGTATCCGACGGTATCGGGGAGGTTGATCGTGGTCGCTCCGGCCTTGATCGCGAGTTCCACGCAGCGCGCCAGGTAGTCGATCGGCGTGCGGGTTGCGTCCATGGCGCTCCACTCGACATCGTCGATCAGGTTGCGCGCCTGCGCGACAGTCGCGCTGATGATCTCGAGCACCTGCTCTTCCGACTTCTTCATCTGATGCGCGAGGTGAATGGGCGACGTCGAGACGAACGTATGGATCCGGCCGCGCTTGGCATGACGCACGGCTTCGGCGGCGCGCGCGATATCAGCGGGGATGGCGCGGGCGAGCCCCGCAATCACTGCATTCTTGCTGCGCCGGGCGACTTCCGAGACGGCTTCGAAATCGCCGACCGAAGCGATCGGAAAGCCCGCCTCGATGATGTCGACGCCCATGTCGTCGAGAGCCTCGGCAACCTGCAGCTTTTCCTCGAGCGTCATCGTCGCGCCCGGGCTCTGCTCGCCGTCGCGCAGCGTCGTGTCGAAGATGAAAACGCGCTCTTTGTTGGTGGTCTGGGTGGCGGTGGTCATGCTGCTCTTCCTATTCAGCGGCCGGGGCAAAAGCCCTCGCGGCCAAACATTTCTGTGTTGGCTTATCGTTATCCCCTGACCGCCTGCCCGCTTTAGCGAGCGCCGGAAATCAGGGGCGAATAAGAAGGAGGAGCAGCAGGACGGGCAGCAGCAGCACCCCAGCGGCAAGCAGCAACTGGCTCTGCTGAGCCTTCTGCTGTGCGGCGGTGATGGCGATGGCGCGGTTGCGCTGCATGGCTGGATTCCGTTTACGCCAGCATTATTGCGCGAGTTTATGGACAAAGGCAATCGGGACGGCATCAAATCGTTCGAGGTTGCCAGCCTGCAAGCCGCCGAGCACGAGTCCTGCCATGCCCGATTTTCTACTCCTGATGCATAACGACACGACCAGGCCAGAAGACGAGCGCTTGTGGGAACGCTACCTCGCAGCGCTCCGGACGACCGGTGCATTGATCGGTGGCAGTTCGATTGGGCACGGCGCGGCCGTGCGGCGATTCGCAACGCCGGCACCCGTCAGCGCTCATCTCACCGGCTTCATGCGCATTCGGGCGGTCGACTTCCATGCAGCACTACGTCTGGTCGAAGGAAATCCGGTCCATGAGGCGGGCGGAACCGTCGAGATCCGTGAACTTCCCGAAGACTGATCGGGTTACTGGCGACCACCCTAATCGTCGAGATCGAGCGTCCCCTGCCCGACAATGACGGCGTCGCCCCCGATCCCGCCATGGGTGAGCACACCGTCATCCTTGCGGATCTGGATGCCGATACGGCTGGGACGGCCCATCTCGACGCCCTGCCGCACGATCATCTCGGTTTGGCCGTCCGGCACGTGCAACGCCAGTTCGCCGATGAGGGCTGCAGCTGCGGCTCCCGTGGCAGGGTCTTCGCCAAGCCCCATCCCGGGCGCGAACATGCGCGCCGCGAGGTCCACCCCCTCCTCCTCAGGAGTGGTTGTGTAGACGTAGACCGAGTTGTGCCCGAGGGGGAAGGTCTCAGCCCAGCCATGCTGCTGGGGTTTGACCCGGCGCAGGGCGGCAGCATTGCGGACCGGCACTAGGTAGAAGACCACACCCGCCGAGTAGACCGACGGCAGCCGGGAGCCACAGCCGATGTCCTCGAGATCGAG
>JANXSI010000491.1 GCA_025352765.1 Devosia sp.
ACGGTCGTCGCCACCCGCGCCGCCGCAGGCTTGCGCGCAATATACGGCACGCCCTTGAGCACCAGCTTCAGCGCCTCCCAGTGGATCGCCGCCGTGACCTTCAGCGTCATCAGCGGATAGCTGACCAGCGCCTTGAGCAGCACACCGTCGGTCAGGGGCTTGCGCTCGCCGGCAAAGCTCGCCCGCAGCAAGAGCCCCTTGGGGTCCGTCTCGTCGATCCGGATCAATACCTTCTCGCCCGGCGGCTCGATGTGGAACGCGTAGGCGCAATCCATCGGCACGAAGGGCGACACATAGAGTTCCTTGACACAGGTCTGCTCGACCGCCGCCGCGCCGTCCGCGACCGGGATCACATAGGTCCGGCGTTCGCCGAAGGTGTTGTGCACCTCGTAGAGGATCGCCTTCAGCGTGTCCCCGTCCGAACAGAAATACACCGTCAGCGGGTTGAACACATAGCCGAAGATCCGCGGGTAGCAGAGCATCGAGATCTTGGGCGTGCCCAGGGCGATCCCGGCCGCGCCGAGCTGCGCGCCGATCCAGGACCTGAGGTCCGCATCGCCTGCGCCGTGATCCTTGTCGTGGAAAGAAAACACTGCCGCGCGGTTGTGCCCGAAGAGTCTGAGGCTCCGGCTCAGCCCGTCGACCTCGTCGAGGTCGAGCAGCAGCGAGAACACCCGATAGGTCAGCGTGTGCCGTCGCGGCCTGAGCCGGGCGTGAAACACCTTGCCGGCATAAAGCGCCGAAATCACTCCGCCGCCTCGAGCATCGGCGCGAGGGTGATCCGCCCGGATTCGTTCTCGACGCTCCAGGGCCGGCGCACCCCGCCCGCCGCTTCAGCGGCCGCGAGACCCGACTGCAGCGCGTCCTCGTGGAAGCCATGGCCGAAATAGCTGCCGGCAAAGAACGTGTGCCGGGTCCCCTGCAGCCGCCAGAGCTCCTGCTGCGCGTCGATCGCGCCGCGGTCGAACAGCGGATGCATATACGCAAAGCTCTGGATGTGCTCGTCCGGGGCGATGTCACGCGTCGGGTTCAGCGTCACGAACAGCGGATGCTTGCGGTCGAGGCTCTGCAGCTTGTTCATCCAGTAGGTGACGCAGAGCGGCCGGTCGCCGCCATCGGCGCTGTCCCCGATATAGTTCCACGCCGACCACACGCGCTCGCGCTTGGGCATCAGCGCCGGATCGGAATGGAGCACCGCGGTATTGTCGGTATAGCCGAAGGCCCCCAGCAGCGCCGTCTCGGTCTGGTCCGCATCGCCGAGGAGCTTCAGAGCCTGATCGGCATGCGTCGCGATCACCACATCGGTGAACCACTGGCGGTGGCCGTTGCTGTCGATCACCGTCACCCCCGTCGGGTCGCGGAGGATCTGCGCCGCTCCGGCGCCGATGCGTACATCGTCGAGCCGCGCCAGGAGCTTCTGCACATAGTTGGTGCTGCCACCCTTGACCGTGCGCCAGATCGGCCGGCCGCTCAGGTCGAGCAGATTGTGGCACATGAAGAAGCGCACGAACGCAAACAGCGGATAGGCCCGCATCTGCTTGGCCGTCGTCGACCAGATCGCCGCGCCCATCGGCAGCAAATGATCCTCGATGAAGGCTTGCGAATAGCGGTTCTGCTCAAGGTAGTCGCCCAGAGTGACCTGCGCCAGCGCCGGGTTGCCGAGCAACCCGGGCGCCGACTTGTAGAAGCGGTAAATGTCGCGCAGCATCGCCCAGAAACGTGGGCTAACCGCATTGCTGCGCTGGCCCATCATGCCGTTGATGCCGCCGACCGAGCCGTATTCGAGCTTGCCCCCGTCGAGCGAGGCGGCGAACGACATGTTGGTCGCAGTGGTGTCGACATCGAGATGCGCCAGCATCGCCGTGAGGTTTGGATAATTGGCTGCATTGAAAACGATGAATCCGGTATCGACCGGCGTCAGCGTGTTGCCGGTCGGCGCCAGCACCGTATTGGAGTGCCCGCCCGGCCGGCCGTCTGCCTCGAACAGCGTGACCTTGTGGTGCGAGGCCAGCAGCCAGGCCGCCGACAGTCCGGCAACGCCCGATCCGATGACGGCGATGTGCCGGTGTTGCGGGCGTTCTACGGTGCGATAGTCGGTGCGCAAGCGTCTGATCCTTCGTGACAGTTGGAAGAGATACGGCGGCGCCGCCAAAATGGATGCACCGCGCGCCGACAATTCCCCAGACCCCGACGAAAATCCACGGCCGACGGCGAAAAATGCGGGCAGGGTGATCCGCGCGCCGCTGCTCCGCGTTACACCTCACATGAACTTGGACGTTTCCATAGCATCGGTCCCGTGGCAAAAGGGCCTTCCCTTGGCGATCGGCTCTCGGCCGCCCGCCGTCAAAAAGCGTAGGAAGACCCTCGCCTTGATGCCCGTCGTCAACGGCACTGCCCCCGAGCCGAACATGTCGGCGCTGATGGCCGCCATCGGCCAGTCGCGCCGTGTCGAGGATTTCGAGATTCTGTTCCGTCACTTCGCCCCACGAGTGAAGGCCTATATGGCCCGCACCGGTAGCCCGACCTCGGCCGAAGAGCTGATGCAGGAGACCATGGTCGCCGTCTGGAACAAGGCGGCCCTCTACGATCCGTCCAAGGGTGCTGCCTCGACCTGGATCTTTTCGATCGCGCGCAATTTGCGCATCGATGCCTACCGGCGCGAGAAGCATCCCGAATTCGATCCCGCCGATCCGGCTTTCCAGCCGGCGGCCGAGCCTGCTGCCGATGCCACGATGGAATCCGAGCAATCGGCAACCGCCATCCGCGCGGCACTCACCACCCTTCCGCCCGACCAGGCCGAAGTCCTTCGCCTCGCCTTCTTCGAGGACAATTCGCAGAGCGCCATCGCTGCGGCGCTCAACCTGCCCCTCGGCACCGTCAAATCGCGGATGCGGCTCGCATTCGTCAAACTGCGCGCGGTGCTCGCCCAAACTGGAGACTTGACGTGACCCCTCGTCACCACGTCAGCGACGATCTGCTCGTGAGCTATGCCGCTGGCAACCTGGCCGAAGGCTGGAGCCTTGCCGTCGCCACCCATCTGTCGCTCTGCCCTGAGTGCCGCAACAGCCTTCGCTTTGCCGAAGGCGCCGGCGGCCAGATGCTCGAGTCGCTCGCGGCCGAACCCGCGACCGCCGAGTCGTGGGACGCGGTGCGCGCCCGGCTGTCCGCCGAACCGGCAGCCGCCCCGGCACCGAGGATGGCGTCCCACACCGGCACGGCCGTTCTCCCCAAGCCGCTGCGCGATTACATCGGCGGCGACGTCGAAGCCATCAAGTGGCAGGCGCTCGGTACCGGTGCGGCGCAGATGCGCCTCAAGACCGGCGATCGCGAAACGCAGGTGCGCCTGCTGCGCATTCCCGCCGGCAAGCCGGTGCCCGAGCACAGCCACCGCGGCCGTGAGCTGACGGTCGTACTCTCGGGCGCCTTCAACGATGGCCGGACGCTGTTTGCCCGCGGCGACATCGAAGATGCCGATGCCGAGATCCAGCACATCCCGACCGCGACGCTTGATGCCGATTGCATCTGCCTTGCCGTCACCGACGCCCCGCTGCGCTTCCGCAGCTGGATCGTGCGCGTCCTGCAACCGATCCTGGGGATCTGACGATGCTCCGCTACGCCGTCGCCTACATCGTCACCGTCGTGGTCTTTCTCGGCCTCGATTTCGTCTGGCTGACCCGCGTGGCGCTCGGCATGTACCGCCGCGAGCTTGGAGATCTGATTCTCGAGCAGCCCAATCTGCTGATCGCCGGCGTCTTCTACCTGCTGTTCTGCGCCGGCGTGGTGGTGCTCGCCATCCATCCGGCGCTCAATGGCGGCAGCTGGGTCAACGCGCTGCTCCTCGGCGCCGTCCTCGGCCTCGTTGCTTACGGCACCTATGACATCACCAACCTCTCTACCCTCAGGGGCTGGTCGCTGACCGTTTCGCTCACCGATCTCGCCTGGGGCACCGTGGTCACCGCCGTTTCGGCCACCGCCGGCTATTTTGCGGTGACGCTGCTGCGGCTTTGAGGCGAAGCCGCCCTTAGAACGCCGCTCATAGGCCTTTCTCGCGCCGTCCTTTCCGGACTATGGTCGACCCGAACATGGGGCGCCGGGCAGGTCTTTGGGCAAGATCTTCATTTCGCATTCGTCGGCCAACAACGCCGAAGCGCTGGCGATCCACGATTGGCTCGCCGAGCGCGGTTGGGGCGACGTCTTCCTCGATCTCGACCCGCGCCGCGGCCTCGTCGCCGGCGACCGCTGGCAGGCCGCACTCAGGGCCGCCGCCGAGCAGTGCGAGTTGATCCTCATCCTGATCAGCCCGAACTGGGCGAAATCCAAATGGTGCCTCGCCGAATTCCTGCTCGCCAAGCAGATGAACAAGCAGATCCTCGGCGTCGTCGTCCAGCCGACTCCTTACGAGGATCTGCCGGTCGAACTCACCGCCGAATGGCAGCTCGTTGATCTCTCGGCCCCCGATGCCGGCTGGTCGGTCACCCTCTCGCCGCCCCGTTATGAACCCGAAACCCTCGTCAAATTCTCGGGCACCGGCCTCGCTCGCCTCGCCGCCGGCCTCGAAAAGGCTGGGCTCGACGCCACGCACTTCCTCTGGCCACCCGACAGCGATCCGGGCCGCGCCCCCTATCGGGGATTGCTGCCGCTCGAGGCGGACGACGCCGGCATCTTCTTCGGCCGCGATGGCGCCACCATCCTCACCCTCGACGCCTTGCGCGGCCTCCGCGCCGCTGCCGCGCCGCGCTTTTTGACCATCCTCGGCGCCTCGGGCGCCGGCAAATCCTCGTTCCTCCGCGCCGGCCTCCTGCCGCGCCTGAGCCGCGACAGCCGGCATTTCGCGGTGCTCCCCATCATCCGTCCCGAACGCGCGGCGCTCACCGGCGACTACGGCTTTGCGGCCATGCTCGAAGCCGCCCTCAGATCCCGCACCATCACCCGCAACCGCGCCGACATTCGCGCCGCCGTTACCAGTGGTGCTGCCGCGGTCCGGCCGTTGCTGACGCTCCTCTCCCACATCGAGGATACCGGCGACGCCGCCACCGGTGGCCCACCCACCCTGGTCATCGCTGTCGACCAGGCCGAAGAACTGCTCACCGCCGACACCGCGGAGGCGAGCGCCTTCCTCACGCTCCTCGCCGATCTTGCCGCAACCGACGATCCGGCGATCCTCGTCCTCCTCACGGTTCGCTCGGACTCCTTCGACCAGCTGCAGTCGCGCCCCGAGCTCGCCGCCACCCAGCCGCACCACCTGGTCGACCTGCCGCCAGTGCCCTCCGGCAGCTTCGGCGACATCATCCGCGGCCCCGCCCGCCGCGTCACCGCTGCCGGCCGCAAGCTGGTCGTTGAGGAAACCCTCGTCGACGCGCTGCTGAGCGACATCGAGCAGGGCGGCGCCAAGGATGCGCTGCCGCTCCTCGCCTTCACCCTCGAGCGCCTCTATCGTGACTATGGCGCCGACGGCGACCTGCAGCTCGCCGAATACGAAAAGCTCGGCCGCATCCGCGGCGCCATCGAGGCCGCCGTCGAACAGGCCCTGGGCAAGGCCGACGGCAACCCTGCCATTCCGCGCGATCGCGCCGCGCGCCTCGCGCTGCTGCGGCGCGGCCTCATCCCCTGGCTCGCCGGCATCGATCCGGCGACCGGTTCGCCCCGTCGCCGCGTCGCCCGCCTCGCCGAAGTCCCGGCCGAGGCCTTGCCGCTGATCGAGCTGATGGTCGGCGAGCGTCTGCTCGCGACCGACATCGACAAGCCCACCGGCGAGCGGACCATCGAGCCCGCCCACGAGGCGCTGCTCCGCCATTGGGGCGCCCTCGACACCTGGCTGGTCGAGGATTCCGCCGATCTTGGCCTCGTCGAAGCGCTGCGCCGCGCCGCCACCGATTGGGACGCCAATGCCCGCGGCCCGGAGTTCCTTATCCACACCGGCGCCCGCCTCGCGACCGCCGAACAGCTCGGGTCCGCCGACAAGTTCAGCGGCTATCTCACCTCGGTCGATCGCGCCTATCTGGACGCCGCCCGCGCCCGCGAGAACGCCGTTCTGGCGAAAGCCCGCGCTATCCGCCGCCGGACGACAATTGCTGCCGCCATCGCCGGCGTCGTCCTCGTTGCGGGCGCCACCGCCGGTTATTTCATCTGGTCCGCCGGGCAAGCCGCAAAGACCGAGGCCGCCGCCAGTTTCGAGACCGCCCGCGCCGAGGCCGCCTTGCGCGCCGGCAAGCCGGAGGAGGGGGCCAGCGCCGCCCTCGCCGCCTACGATCTGCTCCCCTCGACCGCCACCCGCACCGCGGCCCTCACCGCCGCCATGTCCGTCTCGCCGAACGCCACCGCCATCTACCCGGTCATCGGCCGCGTCGCCGATACCGCCTTCCTCGATCCCGAGCATCTGCTGGTGCTGAGCGGCAAGGGCACGCTGACCACGCTCGACCTCGGCATGCGCAAGACCGCGACCACCGCGCTTGCGACGTCACCGCTTCCCATCGGCCTCGCGGCGGACGGGCAGGGGGGCGCCACCGCCATCTTCGCCGACACCAGCATGACCACGCTCGACGGCAAGCCCGTCGCCGCCGCAACCACCGAGGACTTTGCGCCCCGTGCCGGTACCGTCCGCGCCAGTGGCGACGGCAAGCTCGTTGCCATGATCGGGCTCGTCGGCGACGTCCTCGTCCGCGATTGCCGCACGCTCCCGTGTCGCGACACCCACCTTGCCGCCCCCGCCGGCAGCGATCCCGGCCTCCTCGCCGGCAGCCTCGCCATCAAGCCCGACGGCACCGGCCTTGCCGTCAACTGGTGGCCCGGCCTCGTCGCCGTCTACGGCGATCTCGCTGCCGCGCCCAAACTCACGCCGCTCCCGTCCGATCTTGCGAGCCTCGGCGTCGTCGTCGGCATGGACTGGTCGGCTGTCACCGACCGGATCGTCCTCAGCACCGACAGCGGCAAGATCGCGCTCCTTGATCCGACCGGCACCACCCCGCCCAAGCCGCTCGACCTCGGCATCGCCACCGCCGCCATCGCCTGGTCGCCGACCGAACCGGTGTTCGCGCTCGCCTGCGATACGACCGCCATCTGCCTCTACCGCGACACCGGCGCGCGACAGGCGGCCTTTACCGGACACACCGGCAAGATCGCGGCGATCCGCTGGAGTATCGACGGCCAGAGTCTCGTCTCCCTCGCCCCCAACGATCCCGTCCGCGTCTGGTCGCTCGCCGAGGACGACCAGGTCGCCGCCGGCCGCCGTACTCCGGCCTGGACCGCGCTCACCGCCCTCACTGTCGATCATGGCCGCTCGGTCACTGCTGCCGGCGACGAAACCGGCGCCCTCTGGGTCTGGTCCGAGGGCTACCCGGCGCCCGCAAGATTCGCCATTCCCGGCATCGGCAAACCCGTCTCGTCGCTCGCCTTCCTCACCGATGGCCGCCTCGCCGCCGTTTACGAAAACACCGCCATCGCCGTCTGGTCGGTCAGAAAGACCGAGCCCGACACGCTGGTGAAACTCGACAATCTGCAGTTCTCTCGCCTTGCCGCACTCACCGGCGACATCCGCGTCGCCGTGCCGCTTAGCGACAAGACCACGTTGGTTCTCTCCGGCGACGACCTGCGCGAGTCCCGCGTCCCCGCCGACTCCATGCCGCTCGACCAGTGGGGCCTCACTGCCGCGCCCGCTGCGAACGCCGCCTTCGTCTCCTATTCGGACGGCAGTATCCGTCGCCGCGATCTCGGCGCTGGCGGCGAAGGCACGATCGTCTTCGATGCCAAGACCTCGCTCTGCGGCGCCGCCCCCACCATCGACAACAATGGGTCGAAAAGTCTCGACGTCAGCGCCGACGGCAAATGGCTCGTCGCCACCCGCACCGACGCCGCCGTCATCGTCCACAACCTCGCCGATCCGGCAAAACCCGTCTGCCTCGCGCTCCCGGCCCCCGACAGCAAGACCGTCGCCTTCTCGCCGGACAGCAAGAAACTCGCGATCCTCAGTGCCACCGACCGGCTCTACGTCTTCGACCTTGCCGCGCCCGAGAGCGCCATCATCCTCGGCGCCCCTGCCGTTCCCGACACCTCGCCGCTCGCCATCGCTGCCGGCACCGCGCGGAAAACCTCGTGGCTCGCCTGGCAGGACGACACAACGCTCCTCGTTTCGACCACCGGCGGCGCCATCGAGTCCATCACCCTCGATCCCGCCGGCTGGCGCGCCCGTGTGGACAGCCTGTTCTTCACCCAATAGTCTTGAGCGCAACGGGAAGGGGGGCCTGCGCATGCGATACCGACCGGCACTGGGCCTCGCCCTCGCGCTCCTCGTCTCCTCCAGCCTCGTCATCCCCACCGTCCCGGCTATCGCCGGCAGCATCGAAGCCCTCGCCCCCGCGCCGGCCTCCCCCCTCACCACGCCCGGCGTCGAACCCGGCGCCGTCCGCACCTGGGTGCAGCTGGTCTGGAACCCGAAAACCCGCACGCTCGAGCGGCTCAGC
>JANXSI010000543.1 GCA_025352765.1 Devosia sp.
CGTCGGCCGAGATCATCGCGCTCATCAACGCCGAAGACCGGCTGGTCCCCGACGCCGTGGCCAAAACGCTGCCGCAGGTGGCGCAGGCAGTCGATGCGATCGTTGCCGCCTTCAATGCCGGCGGCCGCCTCGTCTATATCGGGGCCGGCACCAGCGGCCGGCTCGGCGTGCTCGACGCCTCGGAATGCCCGCCGACCTTCGGCGTGCCGCACGGCATGGTGGTCGGGCTGATCGCCGGTGGTCCCGACGCGCTGCTCCGCGCCTTCGAGGGCGCCGAGGACCGCCCCGAGACCGGCGCCACCGATCTCCGCGCCATCTCGCTGACCCCCCGCGACGTCGTGGTCGGTATCGCCGTCAGCGGCCGCACGCCCTACGTCATCGGGGCGCTCGACTACGCCAGATCGCTCGGCTCCGTCACCGTCGGCCTCACCTGCAATCCGGACTCCGCCATCGCCCGCATGGCCGACATTTCCATCCCGCCGCTGGTCGGAGCCGAAGTGCTGACCGGCTCCACCCGGCTCAAGTCCGGCTCGGCCCAGAAGCTCGTCCTCAACATGCTCACCACCGCGAGCATGATCCGCATCGGCAAGACCTACCAGAATCTGATGGTCGACCTGAACGCCAGCAACGAGAAGCTCATCGTGCGCGCCGTCCGCATCGTCATGCAGGCGACCGGCTGCAGCATCGAGGACGCCGAAGCCGCGCTCGGGCGCACCGGCAACAACGTCAAGCTCGCGATCCTTACCACGCTCACCGGCCAGAGCCTCGAGGAGGCCCGCATCGCCATGACAGGCGCCGGCGGCTTCCTCAGGCGTGCGCTCGAAGGGGCCGGGCCGTGACGCCGACACACGCCATTCGCAAGTTCGGTCTGGGAGACCAATCAACTCCCCGGCCCGAAGCTGACTCAAGCCCGCCGCGAGGCGGAACGACCAACCAGAGAGGGACCACCATCATGCATTGGACCACCACCAAGAAACTACTGGCCGGCCTTGCCGTCGCCACCGCGTTGAGCACCACCGCACTCGCGCTTCCCGCACAGGCCGCGAGCCTCCGCATGGCCTGGGCGCAGGACGCCACCGGGCTCGATCCGCACAAGCAGACCGCCTTCTCCTCGCTCCGCCTCCTCGAGCTGATCTATGAGCCGCTGGTCCGCCTCGACTCCAAGCTCCAGGTGGTCCCGGCGATCGCCTCGAGTTGGGAATTCTCCGCCGACGGCCTGACGCTGACCTTCAAGCTCGACCCCAAGGCAAAGTTCTCCTCGGGCGCCAACGTCACCTCCGACGACGTCAAGGCGTCGTTCACCCGCATCCTCGATGAAGCGACCGCCGCCGCGACCCGCGCCAATTTCCTCTCGATCACCGGCATGGACACGCCCGATGCGGCGACCATCGTCTTCCACCTGAAGCAGCCCGACGCGCCGATCCTCGTCGCCATGGCGACCATCAATGCCGCCATCGTCCCCGCCGCCGAGATCACTGCCGGCAGCGTCGGCACCAAGGCGCTTGGCTCCGGTCCGTTCAAGCTCGACGAGTGGGATCCCAACGCCAAGGAAGTGCTGAGCGCCAATGCCGATTGGGCCGGCGGCAAGCCGGGCGTCGATGGAATCACCATCTCGGTGCTGCCGGACGAAACCGCGATCCTTGCCTCGCTCCGCGCCGGGCAGACCGACTTCGCCCTGCTCAACGACCCGCTGGTCGCAACCCTCGTGCCGGGCGAAGCGAACCTCCAGCTCAACCGCGTTCCGGGCCTTGCCTACAACGCTCTGCAGCTCAACCCGTCGCGCAAGCCCATGGATGACCTGAAGGTCCGCCAGGCCATTTCCTGCGCCGTCGACCGCCAGGCGATCATCGACACCGCCCTCGTCGGCGAAGGCCAGGTCACCGGCCCGCTGACCATGCCGCTCTATGCGAGCGATCCGTCGAACCTGTTCTGCTACAAGCCCGACCTCGAAAAGGCCAAGCAGCTGATGAAGGAGTCGAGCTCGCCCGACGGCTTTACGGCCACGGTCATCGGCGCCACGGGCGAGCCGCCCTACGCCTCGGCCGAAGCTCAGGTGCTGCAGAGCCAGCTCGCCGCCATCGGCATCAAGCTCGACATCAAGATGCTGGAGCTCAACGTCTATGTCGACGCCTGGCTCGCCGGCAATTTCGATATGGCTGTCGCCCAGAACGGCGGCCGTCCCGACCCCTACCCGATGTACAACCGCTACTTCACCAAGGACGGCAACCTGCTGAAGGTCTCCAACTATGTCGACGACACGCTCGACGGCCTGATGCAGGAAGGCCGCAAGGAAACCGACCCGGCCAAGCGCAAGGAGATCTTCAGCAAGTTCGAGACCCATCTTGCCGAAATGTCGCCCTGGATCTGGCTCTCGACCGCCTACAGCTACACCGCGCAGCTGAAGACCGTCTCGGGCTTCGAGCCTTCGCCCACCGGCACGCTGTATTCCTTGAGCAAGGTGACGATCGGGCAGTAAGAAGACCCCCAACCCACCGGCTTCGCCGGCCCCCCTCCCCACAAGGGGGAGGGAGAATCCTGACTGCAGACCTCTGAGTACTCGGCTCTAGCGTTCTCCCTCCCCCTTGTGGGGAGGGGGGACCACGCAAAGCGTGGTGGGCTGGGGGCTTCGAGGCGTCCCGAAGGGCAAATCGATCCAGTGGATCGATTTGAGGCAAGAAGGCCATGAGAGCTACGCTCGAATGGCACGGGGACCACGCGAGGCGTGGTGGAGGGGGCTCTCCGCCCGTCCAAGATCTCGCAGTCGGGACCCTTCTCCCGTTTACGGGGCTTCGAGCCGTCCCGAAGGGCAAATCGATCCAGTGGATCGATTTGAGGCGAGAAGGCCATGAGAGCTACGCTCGAATGGCAGGATCAGGGCCGGTGGGCGAGGAGTGCGACGCCCGTAATCTGGCCTCCCTCCCCCTTGCGGGGAGGGACGGGGTGGGGGTTGGGGAGCCCGCTGCCCATCGGGAGTGAGCGGGCTCCTCACCCCCCACCCTTGA